>NZ_JBQSXL010000011.1:0-122892 GCF_052378165.1 Halomonas sp. AOP30-A1-24 | reverse complement strand
ACTATCCCGAAGCGGTCGCGCTGATCAGTTTCGAGATTATCGAAGGTGCTCGGGACGGTCGCAGTGTGGCGGATTTGATGAGCTACGGGCGCGAGATTCTGAGCCGTGATGACGTGATGGAAGGCGTGGCCGAGATGGTCGACGAAGTCCAGGTCGAAGCCACTTTTCCGGATGGTACCAAGCTCGTGACGGTTCACACGCCTATTGTGTGAGGGGTGAGGAGTGAATGGTTAGGGGTAAGCGGTATTACTCCTCACATCTTACTCCTCACAACAAAACAAGGAGTAAGTAGATGATTCCCGGTGAGTATCAGTTAAAAGAAGATGATATTGAGCTATGCGTGGGGCGTGAGCGCATCACGGTGGACGTGGCGAACACCGGTGACCGGCCGATTCAGCTCGGCTCCCACTACCACTTTGCTGAGGCCAATCCCGCGCTGGTGTTTGATCGCGACAAGACCCGCGGTTTTCGCCTCGATGTGGCCGCAGGCACAGCAATCCGCTTTGAACCTGGCCAGACCCGTGAAGTCACGCTGATTCCGTTTGTGGGTAAGCGAGAGATCTACGGCTTTCGTGGCGAGGTGATGGGACCGCTGGACGGAGATAAACAATGAAACCGGGTAACAAGATTAGTCGGCAGGCCTACGCCGATATGTACGGCCCCACGGTAGGCGACCGGGTGCGCCTGGGCGATACCGAGCTGTGGATTGAGGTCGAAAAAGACGCCACCCACTATGGCGACGAGGTCAAATTCGGCGGCGGCAAGGTGATCCGCGATGGCATGGGTCAGAGCCAACGTAACGATGAAACCGTCATGGACACCGTCATCACTAACGCGCTGATTCTCGATTGGTGGGGCATCGTCAAAGCCGATGTGGGGCTACAGAACGGACGTATTGCTGCGATTGGCAAAGCGGGCAACCCAGACGTGCAGCCCGATGTGGATATCGTGATTGGCCCCGGTACGGAAATTATCTCGGGCGAAGGCAAGATCCTGACCGCGGGCGGCATCGACGCGCATATCCACTTTATCTGCCCCCAGCAGGTAGACGAAGCGCTGATGAGCGGTGTCACTACCATGCTGGGCGGCGGCACCGGCCCGGCCACCGGGTCGAATGCCACCACCTGTACGCCGGGCGCGTGGCACATTGGCAAAATGCTTCAGGCGGTGGATGACCTGCCCATGAATATCGGCCTGCTGGGTAAAGGTAATGCCAGCCTGCCGGAAGCCTTGGAGGCCCAGCTGGAAGCGGGCGCCATGGGCCTCAAGCTTCACGAAGACTGGGGCACAACGCCCGCATCAATTGATACCTGCCTGAGCGTGGCCGAGCGCTATGACGTGCAGATCGCCATTCACACCGATACGCTTAACGAATCGGGCTTTGTGGAAGATACTTTGGCGGCGTTTAAAGAGCGTGGCATTCACACCTACCACACTGAAGGCGCGGGCGGCGGACACGCGCCGGATATCCTCACTGCGTGTTCCAAAGAGTACGTACTGCCGTCATCGACTAACCCCACGCGGCCCTACACGGTGAACACCATTGATGAGCATCTGGATATGCTCATGGTTTGCCACCACCTGGACCCCAACATTCCCGAAGACGTGGCGTTTGCCGACTCACGCATTCGCCGTGAAACCATTGCTGCCGAAGATATCCTGCACGATTTGGGCGTGATCTCAATGATCGCCTCCGACTCTCAAGCCATGGGGCGGGTAGGCGAGGTGGTCTGCCGCACATGGCAAACCGCGCACAAAATGAAAGTACAGCGTGGCTTGCTGCCTGAAGATGAAGCGCTTGGTGCCGATAATCTGCGTGCCAAGCGCTATATCGCCAAGTACACCATCAACCCGGCGATCACCCACGGTATCGCTCACGAGGTGGGCTCTATTGAGGTAGGCAAGCTTGCCGATCTGGTGCTCTGGAAACCGGCTTTCTTCGGCGTTAAGCCGTCGCTGATTTTAAAAGGCGGCATGATCGCGGCAGCACCCATGGGCGACCCTAACGCTTCAATCCCCACGCCCCAGCCGGTTCATTATCGACGCATGTTCGGCGCTTTTGGCCGCGCGGCCAGCCAGACCCGGCTCAATTTTGTCAGCCAGGCGGCGATTGATGCAGGCCTCAAGGAGCGCTTGGGGCTTCAGAGCACGCTTGCCGCGTGCAAGAACGTACGCGGGGTGCGTAAGAAGGATATGAAGCTCAACGATGCCTGCCCCGAGCTGACCGTGGATCCGCAGACTTATGAAGTGCGCTGCGATGGCGAGCTGTTAACCTGCGAGCCCGCCACAGAGCTGCCGTTGGCTCAGCGTTATCATTTGTTCTAGATGCAACCCCGGCAGCGCTGCGCACTGCATCGCTAGCTGAAGCTACTCCTACAGGGGGGCATGCACTTTAACCGGTAGGAGCTGAGTTCCACTCGGCGATGGCGGCGCAGCCGCCCTTGGGTGACGGGGCGCGGTGCATGGTGTTAGCCACCAGCCTTGGCAGCGCTGCGCACTGCATCGCTAGCTGAAGCTACTCCTACAGGGGATGCATGCACTTTAACCGGTAGGAGCTGAGTTCACTCGGCGATGGCGGCGCAGCCGCCCTTGGTTGGCATGGCGCGGTACATGGTGTTAGCCACCAACCCGGCAGCGCTGCGCACTGCATCGCTAGCTGGAGCTGCTCCTGCAGGGCGTAGGCTGATTGGAAAGGTTCAATGTATTGGGCGATTAAGAGGTTAATGATGCTGAAACTGATAGAACGTTTAGGCCCGGTGGATGAAAGCGCAGCCAGCGATACGCTCACACTTCCCTTTGAACTGCGCATCCGTGGGCGCCTAAAAGCCGAAAGCGACAATGGCCAGGCGCTGGGGCTATTTTTAGACCGTGGCCCCGTACTGCGCAGTGGTGAAGGGTTAAAAGCGGAAAGCGGCGAGGTCATTCGCGTATGCGCCGCCATTGAACCGGTAGTGACCGCACGAGTAAGTGCTGGCTTACCCCTGGCGCGGTTGGCCTACCACTTGGGCAACCGTCATGTGCAGTTGGCGCTGGGCGAAGACGAGCGCGGCGGCTGGGTACGCTTTCCGCCCGATCACGTGCTGGAGGAGCTGGCTGAACTGCTGGGCGCAACGCTTGAACGTCACGCGGCCACGTTTGATCCAGAGCCGGGCGCCTATAACCAGGTGGGTGGACATGGTCATTCACACAGGCACTCGCATGCTCACGACCACGACCACGACCACGACCACGACCACAGCCATCACCATGCCCACTGAATCCGCAGCGTTGGGCAGCCAGCCTGATCTAGCCCTGCTCGGGCTGATGCAGCTAGTCAGCCCGGCACTGCCCATCGGGGCCTTTGCGTTTTCTCAAGGGCTGGAAAGTGCCTTTGAACTTGGCTGGGTTCACGATGAGCAGACGTTGGCCGAGTGGCTTTCCGGCGTGCTGGAAGATGGCCTGACCCGCTGTGAACTACCGGTAATTGTCCGCTTATATACGGCGTTTACGCAGCACGACAGCGCGGCGATTGCCCAGTGGGATGGTTGGCTGAGTGCCACGCGGGAAACCGCCGAGCTTGCCGCTGAAGACAGTCGCTTGGGAGCCTCTCTCAAGCGGCTGTTGGGTAGCCTTGGCCTGCTACCCAGTGAGGGCTTACTACCGTCCTTGTTACCGGTTCAGCCGGGCTATGTCACGCTGTTTGCGTTTACCGCCCATGCGCGAGGCGTAAGCATTCGTCAGGCGCTGATCGGGTTTGCCTGGGCATGGCTTGAAAACCAGCTGGCGGTGGCCTGTAAAGCGCTACCTCTTGGGCATACGGCCGCTCAGCGGATTATCGAACAGCTGCGATCGCCGCTGGTTAGCGCGGTAGATGAAGCATTAACGCTCGACGATCACGACCTTGGCCCCATATTGCCGGGGCTGGCGCTAGCCAGTGCCCTACACGAAACTCAATATTCACGCCTATTTAGAAGTTAGGAGATACTTACCATGACTCACTGTTTACGTATTGGTGTGGGCGGCCCCGTTGGTTCGGGTAAAACGGCGCTACTCAAGCAGCTCTGTCTGGCGCTGCGCGACTATTACGATATCGCGGTGGTGACGAACGATATTTATACCCGCGAAGACGCTGACTTTCTGCTTAAGCATGACGCCTTGGCCGCTGATCGCATTCTGGGCGTCGAAACCGGGGGGTGTCCGCATACGGCGATTCGTGAAGACGCCTCGATGAACCTGGCGGCTATCGATGAATTACAGGCGCGCCATCCTAAGCTTGAGCTGGTATTGGTAGAGTCTGGGGGAGATAACCTTTCTGCGACGTTTAGTCCCGAGCTTTCTGACCTCACGCTTTATGTGATTGATGTCTCGGCGGGAGACAAAATTCCGCGTAAGGGTGGGCCGGGGATTACCAAGTCGGATCTACTAATTATCAACAAGATCGATATCGCCGAGCAGGTGCACGCGTCGTTAGAGGTAATGGAGCGTGATTCAAAGAAAATGCGCGGCGAGCGGCCCTTTGTATTTACCAACCTTTACGATGGCGTAGGGCTTGAAGAGATTGTTCGCTTTATTCTTGATAAAGGAATGCTGGATGAGCGGCGCCCTCAGGCAGCGCTGGCGTAGTGGTTGAAACGCTGTCTTTGAACGTTCGCTGTTGAAAATCCGCTGCGGGACAGCCGCTATTGAGACATGGCTGCCAAAGTAACGTGACGTTAAAAAGTAAAATGCAGTGCAATAAAAAGCTGCCATGACCAGGCGGTACAAGGTCATGGCAGCTAAACTGTAGGTCGGCATCTTTGCCAAAAACGGGCCATCCTTGGCCACCACATCCACACAGTGCACCTTATGCTCGGTAAACACCTTAACTTGGGTTATGGAAACAGGTTTATATTCTAAAATAGCAACTAGTAGACTCGAAATGTCCGATTTTTAACGGAAATAATGATTTTTATTAACTTTTGCTAAAACCATTGAGCTTCTCGTGTAAGTCGCTGTGGCAAGACTAAAAGCTAATGTTATTGAGCTTTTATTGTGATGTGCTAACGAGAGACTTGCTGTTCTGATAGCCGGGTAGCCAGCAGTGTTGCAGCGCGGCGTGCCAAGGGGGAAAACTCCACGCTCTCAAGTGCCAGGCTGGCAACAAGGCGCTGCTTCATTGAGCGTGCCCAAAAGGTTTCCAGGTGACGGCAGATAGCCGCTGCTGCTGCCTCTTCATCACGACCGCTGCCCAGGTTGGTGGCGATCTGGTTAGTCATACGGACCAAATTGGCATCGTTGTTGTTTGACATAGGGTCTCTCCTCAACGCGGTAAAGGGCTCAGCCCTTGGCAGTGACAGGGCGGTGATAAATTACATGACGGCCTGGGCGTGCAAAACCGGCTAACAGAAGACCTGCTGCCTGCGCCTGTTCAACGGCCAGGGCGGTAGCTGCCGAGACGGCAACCAGCGCGCCGATCCCCACGCTTGCGCACTTGTGTACCATTTCATAGCTGGCTCGGCTGGAAACTAGTACAAAGCCCTCCTGGAGTGGTACGTCATCGCGTGCCAGCGAACCGATCAGTTTATCCAGTGCGTTGTGACGACCCACGTCTTCACGCACTCTTTGTATACGCCCCTGCAGATCACACCAGGCCGCGCCATGCACGGCGCCTGTTGCTTCCTTTAGAGGCTGATGGTCATCTAGCGTACAAAGCGCATGCTGAATGGCTGTGTCGTCAAGGTGTGGTGCACTCACCGTAGGGATGGGCCGAATGGCCTGCTCCAGGGCTTCTGTACCGCACAGCCCACAGCCGGTACGCCCGGTTGTGCTACGGCGGCGTTGTTTAAGCTCGGCCAGCCGCTGGCTGGCAATGCTTAGGTGAACCGCCAGGCCTTGAGCCTCTTCATGAAGCTCAAGGTCGTAGCACTCGTGAGAGTGGGCCAGGATGCCTTCAGAAAGACTGAACCCCAGGGCCAGATCTTCAAGATGCGAAGGACTTGCCATCATGACCGCATGGGAAATGCCGTTGTAGACCATCGCTACCGGCACTTCTAGCGCTAGCGCGTCCTCCTGCACAGTAGCGCGCCAATTGGCCGCGCTACTGTGGACTTCAACCGACTGGCGCGCCAAGGCGTCAGCCGGTTGCGCGGGTGCGTCGCGTTCACGCACTGCACTCATGACGCCTCCTGCTGCGCCTTGGCCAAGTGGCCACGCTGGGCCTTGTCAAAGGAGGAGAAACGCTGCTGCCAAGCGGAGGGCTGGCTGACTTTTTCTACTTGCACGGCGGTAACCTTGTATTCGGGGCAGTTGGTGGCCCAGTCCGAATTATCGGTAGTAATCACGTTGGCGCCACTACCGGGATGATGGAACGTAGTGTAGACCACCCCCGGCTGCATTCGCTCGCTCAGCCGCGCACGGAGCACCGTATGGCCTGATCGGCTGGTAATGCCGAGCCAGTCGCCGTCGCGCACGCCACGTAGCTCGGCGTCGCTTGGGTGCAACTCTAATATGTCCTCATCGTGCCAGTGTTGGTTGTCGGTGCGACGGGTTTGGGCACCCACGTTGTATTGGCTAAGAATCCGCCCGGTGGTGAGCAGCAGTGGGAAGCGGCGGGTGGCGCGCTCCTCGGTGGGCACGTATTCGGTAATCGCAAAGCGCCCGAGGCCAATGGGGAAGTTGATTTCGTGCATGGTCGGCATTCCCTCAGGATACTCGGCATTACACGGCCACTGTAGGCTGCCATAGACTTCCAGCTTTTCGTAGCTCACCCCGGCAAAGCTCGGCGTTAGTTGAGCGATCTCGTCCATGATTTCAGAAGGATGCGCGTAGCGCATCGGGTAGCCCAGCGCGTTGGCCAGGTCCTGGGTGATTTCCCAATCCTGCTTACCGGCTAGCGGTGGCATGACCTTGCGTACTCGGTTGATACGTCGTTCGGCGTTGGTGAAGGTGCCGTTCTTCTCCAAAAAGCTGGAACCCGGTAGAAGTACATGGGCGAATTTGGCCGTCTCGTTCAAGAAGATATCCTGAACAATCAGGCAGTCCAGCGAACGCAGCGCAGCCTCAACGTGCTGCGTGTTGGGGTCAGACTGGGCGATATCTTCGCCCTGCACGTAAAGCGCCTTGAAAGTTCCTTCGATGGCGGCATCGAACATGTTGGGAATGCGCAGCCCCGGTTCATCGTCGAGCTTGACGCCCCAGACGCTTTCAAAGCGGCCACGGGCAATCGGGTCGGCCACGTGCTGGTAGCCCGGCAGCTCATGCGGGAAGGAGCCCATATCGCAGGAGCCTTGCACGTTATTCTGGCCGCGCAGCGGGTTCACGCCCACGCCTTCACGGCCAATATTGCCGGTGGCCAGGGCCAGGTTGGCAATTCCCATCACCATAGTGGAGCCTTGGCTGTGCTCGGTCACGCCCAAGCCGTAGTAAATGGCGCCGTTGCCAGCAGTGGCGTAAGTGCGCGCTGCCTGTCGCACAGCCTCGGCGGGCACGCTGGTAATCGCTTCGCTGGCTTCCGGAGAGTGGCGCGGGTCGGCGATAAACGTGCGCCAGCTTTGGTACGCTTCGGTGTCGCAGCGGCTAGCCACGAACGCCTTGTCTTCAAGACCTTCAGTGACCACCACATGCCCAAGCGCGTTGATCAGCGCGACGTTGGTACCAGGGCGCAGCGGCAAATGCTGGGCGTCGCTCAGGTGAGGCGTTTTGAGCAGATCGATAGAGCGTGGGTCAGCGACGATTAGCTTCGCGCCCTGTCGCAGGCGCTTGCGCATCAACGAGCCAAATACCGGGTGGGCATCGGTGGGGTTGGCGCCAATCACGATAATCGCGTCGGCTTTCATTACCGAGTCAAAGGTCTGGGTGCCGGCAGATTCGCCCAGCGTGGTTTTCAGGCCGTAGCCGGTGGGCGAGTGGCAGACCCGTGCACAGGTGTCGGTATTATTATTGCCAAACGCTGCGCGAATCAGCTTCTGCACCAGGTAGGTCTCTTCGTTGGTGCAGCGCGATGAGGTGATACCACCAATGCTCTCGCGGCCATGCTCGGCCTGAATCGCTTTTAGGCGATTAGCGGCAAACCCAATGGCTTCTTCCCAGCTGGCCTCGCGCCAGGGCTGGTCGATGCTGTCGCGGATCATCGGCGTGGTCAGGCGGTCGGGGTGAGAGGAGTAGCCGAACGCAAAGCGCCCCTTCACACACGAGTGGCCGTGGTTAGCGTCGCCGCCCTTGTAGGGCACCATGCGCACCAGCTTGTCACCTTTCATTTGCGCTTCAAACGAGCAGCCCACACCACAATAGGCGCAGGTCGTGACTACGCTGCGGTCCGGCACGCCGTGATCAATGACGCTGTTTTCCATCAGCGTGGCGGTCGGGCAGGCCTGTACACAGGCGCCACACGAAACGCAGTCTGAATCCATAAACGCTTCGTCTTGCCCCGCGGCCACTTTGGAATCAAACCCGCGACCGTCGATGGTCAAGGCGAAGGTGCCCTGCACTTCCTCGCAGGCGCGCACGCAGCGGGAGCAGACGATGCACTTGCTGGGGTCGAAGCTGAAGTAGGGGTTGGAGGTATCTTTGGTGGCCTGAAGATGGTTCTCACCGTCAAACCCATAGCGTACTTCGCGAAGACCAACGCTGCCCGCCATGTCTTGTAGCTCGCAGTCGCCATTGGCCGGGCAGGTCAAACAGTCCAGCGGATGGTCGGAGATGTACAGCTCCATCACGTTGCGGCGCAGTTTGGCGAGTCGCTCGTTCTGGGTGGTCACCTGCATGCCTTCCACCACGGGGGTGGTGCAGGAGGCTGGCAGCCCACGGCGGCCCTCTACCTGTACGGCGCATAACCGGCAAGAGCCGAACGGCTCCAGGCTGTCGGTGGCACATAATTTGGGAATATTAATATCGGCCAGCGCCGCTGCACGCAGTACCGAAGTGCCTTCCGGCACCGTGATGGTAATACCATCAATTTCCAGGTTCACCAGCGCCGTACCCGTTGGGAAAGGCGTGCCCAGGTCTTTATCGTGGGCGGCGCTTCTGGCGTACTGTTTGGGGTCAAAGTGTCCGATCATGATCTGTCTCCGTTCGCGGCCCGCTGAAAATCGTCAGGGAAGTGGTTCAGGGCGCTTTGCACTGGGAAGGGGGTCATGCCCCCCATGGCACAGAGCGAACCATCCACCATCGTTTCGCAGAGGTCATGGAGCAGGGCGAGGTTGGCCTCGCGGTTTTGGTCGGCGCGGATACGATCAATCACTTCCACGCCACGGGTTGAGCCGATACGGCATGGCGTACACTTGCCGCAGGACTCCACCTTGCAGAATTCCATCGAGAAGCGCGCTTGTTCGGCCATATCCACGCTCTCATCAAACATCACCACACCGCCGTGACCTAGCACCGCGCTCTCGGCGGCAAAGGCTTCGTAGTCCAGCGGTAAGTCCCATTGGGATTCCGGCAGGTAGGCGCCCAGCGGGCCTCCCACCTGCACAGCACGCAGCGGTTTGTCACTTAACGTGCCGCCACCGAACTCCTCCATCAGGGTGCGCAGCGTGGTACCGAAGGCTAGCTCTACTAGCCCGCCACGTTTGACGTTGCCCGCCAGTTGAAGCGCCAGAGTGCCCCGGGAGCGGCCCATGCCGTGGGTGGCGTAGGCCTCGGCGCCTTCGGCAAGAATAAACGGCACTGCTGCCAACGAAAGCACGTTGTTAACCACGGTAGGAAGGCCGAATAGTCCTTCAATAGCGGGCAGCGGCGGCTTGAAGCGTACCAGGCCGCGCTTGCCTTCCAGGCTTTCGAGCAGCGAGGTTTCTTCACCACAAATGTATGCCCCAGCGCCCAAGCGCACTTCCAAATGAAAAACGCGGCCACTGCCACACAGATTCTCACCCAGATAACCGGCCTGTTCGGCATGGGCGATGGCCTCGTCAAGAATCTCCTTGGCCAGCGGGTATTCTGAGCGTAGGTAGATGTATCCTTGGGTTGCGCCTACCGCAAGCCCGGCAATCGTCATGCCCTCAATCAGCAGGTAGGGGTCGCACTCCATCACCAACCGGTCGGCGAAGGTACCGGAGTCGCCTTCATCAGCGTTGCAGACGATATACTTTTGATCGGCCGGTGTGTCCAGCACCGTCTGCCACTTGATGCCAGTAGGAAACGCCGCCCCACCGCGCCCGCGCAGCCCTGAGGCTTTTACTTCCTCAACAATGTCCGGTGGCGCGCTTTGCAGCGCTGCCTCCAGGCCGCGAAACCCACTATGCGCCCGGTAATCTTCAATCGAGAGTGGGTCGGTAATACCAATGCGGGCGAACGTCAGGCGCTGCTGGCGAGCGAGGTAATCGATCTCTTCGGTTGGCCCCAGGGCCAATGAATGGGTGACGCTGCCCTGCAGCATGCCGCTGTCCAGCAGCGCGGGGATATCGGCAAGTGCCACCGGGCCATAGGCAAAGCGGCCGGTGGGTGTTTCCACCTCAACCAGCGGCTCAAGCCAGGCCAGCCCGCGTGAGCCGTTGCGCACCAGCGTAATGGATTCACCACGGGCAGCGGCTTCTCGTGCCAGCCGGTTGGCGATGGCATCGGCGCCCAGCGCCAGCGCGGTGGTATCTCGGGGTACGAAAACACGAATGCTCATGCGATTACCTCCAGCGGCCTGGTTTGCAGCTCATCCAATAATGCATCGAAAGCTTCAGGCGTTACCCGACCGCGCACGCCATTATCCACGCGAACGGAGGGGCCACAGGCGCAGTTGCCCAGACAGTAAACGGCCTCAAGGGTGATGTCGCGGTCGCTGGTGGTCTGGTGGTAATCGATGCCCAGGCGCGCTTTGGCGTGAGCCTCAAGCTGGCGCGCGCCGACGGCCTGGCATGCCTCGGCGCGACAGATCTGCACCACGTGGCGACCCGGCGGTGCGGTCCGAAAGTGGTGATAAAAGCTAATGACCCCGTGTACTTCAGCGCTGGTCAGCTGTAATGACTCGGCGATGAGAGGCACGGCATCCGGAGGAATAAAGCCGAAGCGGTCCTGGAGGGCATGAAGAATCGGCAGCAACGCGCCTGGTTTGTGGCGTAGCGCATTGATCTCGGCCTGAATCGACTGCGACGACCATTCTCGAGACTCATTCATCATGTCTCTCCTGGTGCTGATTTATTATTTAGTAAACATGCACAGCTCTGCCTATTTTAAGCGATGTGTTAAAAAGAGCGTGCACCACGGTCAGTGCAACGCTAGCATCAACGCTATAAGTACAAAATATGAAAGATTATGCCTATGAAAAAAGCCATGCAAAAAATCAGCGTTATCCCCTCTTGGTGCTTTCGCGATGAGGAGGGTAATCAGCTTGATATACATCTACTTCGCTTGCTTGAAGCGGTTTATCGGCGGGGAAAACTCACGCTCGCCGCAAGCGATGTCGGCATCTCGTATCGCCATGCTTGGAACCTTTTGCGCCAGAGTGGGGAGTTCTTTGGCGTACCGCTGGTAGAGATGCAGCGTGGGCGCGGCGCACGGCTTTCACTGCTAGGTGAAAAGTTGTTGTGGGCCGAGCAGCGTGCGATTGCCCGCCTGGGGCCGCAGCTGGAAAGCCTGGGGTCTGAACTGAACCTGGCGATTCAACAGCAGCAGCAAGGGGCGCTATCGGTGTTGCGGCTGCACGCCAGCCATGGTTTTGCTGTCGAGCTACTTCCCAAATACCTGCACGAAATACCCCTGGACTTACAGTACTGCAGCCCGCAAGAGTCGCTGCCGGCCCTTCATCGGGGCAGTTGCGATGTGGCGGGTTTTCATCTGCCGCGTGGCAAGGTCGGTGAGCGCGTACGCGATACTTACCAAGGGCTTTTAAAGCCGCGTCAGCACCGAGTGATTGGCTTTATCGCTAGGACTCAGGGGCTGATGGTGGCGCCGGGTAATCCGCTTGGTATCACGGGGGTCGCATCGCTGGCTGATAAGTCCGTGCGGTTCGTCAACCGCCAGGCTTCGTCAGGCACGCGCTCGCTGCTGGACTGCCTGTTAAAAGAGGCGGCGGTTTCCAGCAAAAAGATTCGTGGGTTTGAAATAGAGGAGTTTACCCACTCTGCGGTAGCTGCTTACGTCGCCGCTGGCATGGCTGATTGCGGCTTTGGTGTCGAGGCTGCCGCTCAAAAGTTTGGGCTTGATTTTTTACCGCTGGCTATCGAAGACTATCTTTTGGCCTGCCATCACCGTTCGTTAGAAGAACCACGGCTATGTGCCTTTCTGAAGGCATTGCAGGGTGAGCCCTTTCAGGAAGCGGTCAAGCGCTTGCCGGGTTATAGCCCAAGCCAGTGTGGTGAGGTGATGCGGCCCGAGGATGTACTCACGGCAAAGAAATGAGTGCTCTGTTAAACACCAGGAGACAGAAAAGCAGAACTTCGCTTATCCAGCGATCAATAACCCAATCAACGGCCCGCCCTCAACGCAAGAGCGGGCCGTTTGCTCACCCTGGAGCGTTGGATGGAGGAACGTTTAGTAGCTGGTAATCCATAAAATGATGCCAAACCAGATGGGATCAAACCCCAGGCTTGTGATCATGGGAAACGTAATAGGCAGCGTCATTAGCAGTAGTGTTATGCCATCAAAGAAGCAACCCGGTACGATATAAATGATAACAATCATCAGCTGCCAATCGCGGCAAACATGATAGAAGCATGTTTAAAGCACCCTTATTGACGCTTCATGCACAGTTTTATATTCATGAATGGCGATGGGCGACCATAGGATAGCTAACAATTCCTTGCACACTTATCCTGGCCAGCAGTGATGCGATGCCAATTGATTACCTTTCAGGTTATGTTGGTATCTTGAAAACGCCCCCTTTTGCACCGTCGTCGTGGTCAGGTTGAGGGAATATATGAAAGATAAGTTTTGTAGCTTGTTGAAAAATAAAAATATGGCCTATTTACCACCAGAACAAACGCTGGCAGTGCCTGCAAAAGTGAAAACAGTCGTTTTTTTGTTGATGGAAAATTTTTCCATGATGGCATTTACAGGTGCTGTCGATGCGCTGGTAACAACGAATTTGATGAACTCAACGACCACATACAACATAAGGGTTGTCGGTCATGGCAGCGCCGCTGTGCTATCAGACTTGGGGATTGAAATTAACGCGGATGCATCTCTCGCGGATTTTGATCTTTTCAACGAAAAAGTAGATGTATTGATAGTGTGTGGTGGCTTGAGAGTTAAAGCGCAATCCTCAGCGCTTGTGCGTAATAAGCTAAGAAAGGCAGACAGTCACGGCGTTGTATTGGGTGGTTTATGGAATGGCGCCTACTTTCTTGCAGACGCAGGCCTGTTGAGTGGCTATCAGTGCGCGTACCATCCCGACGGACGCGCCATGATGGCTGAGGAGTTTCAAGACGTTACTATCTCTGCTCGAAGCTACGTTGTGGATAGAAAGAGATTAAGCTGCGCGGGCGCGAGCAGCTCCCTAAGTCTCATGCTAGAAGTGGTGAGAGCTGATTGTGGTGACCAGGTAGCCAGTGCGGTTGAGGAAATGCTCGGCTGTGACAAGGAAATAGAACTGCCAGACATTTCAACGATTAACGTTGATCAAAACCATACGTTACCAGAAACACTTAAAACAGCCCTTCAGTTGATGAAAAACAATATTGAAGAGCCGTTATCTATTGTTGAAATAGCCAATTGGGTGGGTATTTCACGGCGCCAGCTAGAGCGATTGTTCTGTCACTATATTGTCGCTAGCCCTTCTCGGTATTACATGGAGTTGCGTTTAACACGGGCGCGGCAGCTATTGCAGCAAACAAATAAACCGATAGCAGAGGTGACCGTAGCAACAGGGTTTGTGAGTATTTCGCACTTTAGAAACTGCTTTTATCAACTGTTTGGCGTGTCCCCTGGCCAGTTTAGAAAGTCGTTTCAAAAGGGTAGCCGTTTCCTGTGACCTTGTGCATGAATGGCGGCGTACTGATAAATACGGGGTTCAAAGGGAGCCGGGCAGGCTCCCTTGAAGAGCATATCTGGACGATATTAAGTTCCCGACCACCCCATGAATATGGGGACATAGACCACTAGCAGCAGCACGCCGATTAGCCCCAGCAGATAAGGCACGATGGCGCGTGTAATACGCTCAAGCGGTAGCTGTGTCACTGAAGATGCAACGTACAGGTTGATCGCCACTGGCGGCGTGATCATGCCTATCGAGAGCCCTACCACGATAATCAGACCGAAGTGGATCGGATCGATACCCAGCTGCAGCACCAGCGGTAGCAGCACCGGCGTTAAGATAATCAGCGCGCTTGCCGTTTCGATAAACACACCGGTCAGCAGGATGACGGCGACCACCAGCAGCATGATAATCAGCGGGTTGGTGGAGAGCGACAACACCGATTGCGCGATAGCACCAGGCACCTGCCAGCTAGATAGCGTCCAACTCAGCACCGCCGACATGGCAATCACTAGCATGATCACTGCAGTGGTGATGGCTGAGCGGATCAGCAGCCGATACACCTGGGGCAGGGTTAAATCACGATAGATGAATAGCGATACCAGTAGCGCATAGTTGACGGCTACCACCGCCGCTTCAGAGGGCGTAAAGATCCCCGTGAAGATACCGCCCAGAATAATCACCGGCGTCATCAAGCCCCAGCTTGCCGCCTTGAACGTGCGCAAGATGGTGGTGATGGACAGCGGTGTCCCCTTGGGGTACTGGCGTTTATAGGCTTGGGTAATAGCAATCGCCATTAATCCCAAACCCATTGCCAAACCAGGTAAAAAACCGCTCAAAAACAGCTTGGATACCGACTGCTGGGCAATCACCGCATAGATAATCATGGGCACCGAGGGCGGAATGACCACGCCAATCGTGCCACTGGCGGCAATCAGGCTGGCCGCCGATGCGGGGTCGTAGCCCTTTCGCTTAAGCTCCGGCACCAGGCTTGAACCGACCGCCGCCGTGGTGGCTGCCCCCGAACCCGAAATAGCGGCAAAGAACATGCCCGCCATGACCGATACGACCGAAAGCCCGCCACGCATAAAGCCCACCAGCGAATCGGCAAAACTCACCAACCGCTCGCTCACCTTGCCCTGGGCCATTAAGTCACCGGCAAGAATGAACATGGGAATCGCCACCAGCGCGAAGGAGTTGATGCCCTGGAACATCTGCTGGGTCACCACCATCAGCGGCACGCCCGACTGATACAGGGCAAACAGAGTGCTTGCGCCAATCGCAAAGGCAATTGGTACGCCCATTAGCATAAACAGGAAGAACAGGCCAAATAGCAGCATGGTCATGGTGTCTGTTCTCCAGTGGGTTGCGAGGGTTTGCCTTCAAGCACCAGTTCAAGCAGATCGACCAACGCATACCAGGCCATGATGGCTGCACTGATCGGCATTACGGCATACACGTACGACATCGGCACGCGCAGCGAGGCGGATTTCTGAAAGCTCTGTACCTGCAT
The DNA here is from genome assembly GCF_052378165.1 of Halomonas sp. AOP30-A1-24. Classification (NCBI taxonomy): domain Bacteria; kingdom Pseudomonadati; phylum Pseudomonadota; class Gammaproteobacteria; order Oceanospirillales; family Halomonadaceae; genus Halomonas; species Halomonas sp. AOP30-A1-24. The sequence continues at coordinate 107,524 of NZ_JBQSXL010000011.1, read as the reverse complement.
GTAGCGATAGCCGATCACTACCAGCGTGATCATAAAAGCGATAACCACCATCACCGCCAGTATTCGCGCTATTTGGCGTAAACGAGCGGGAAGCGCGTCGACGGCAAAGGTAACGGCGATATGATGGCCGCGCTGAAAAGCCAGCGTGCCGGCTAGAAAGGTAATCCAGATGAGCAGAAAACGGGCGACCTCTTCGGTCCAGCCAAAGGCGGTGAAAAACACTCGAGAGACAATTTGCAGCGTAATCACGCCGATCAAGGCCGCCATGCCCGCAAAGACCACTGGCTGGAGAACCGTATCTAGACCGCGCTCTATGCCTCTTAATAGTGCCAATAAAGGTTGAGAGAAAGTGGCCACGTTACAGCAGTGCCTCCTGGATGCGAGGAAGGCGGTTACTGAACTGTTCGCCAAGTAGCTCTTGGTATGCCGCCGCACTTGGGGCGCTGTCATCGCTATTCATTATGCAGGCAATCGCCCGTGTGGCGCGTTTAAGTAAATGGCGGGGCATGTGGGAAGAGGGGACGTTATCCACGTTATCTCCTTGGAATGATCTGTTTTTTTATAGTGTAGAGGGGGAGGGGCTTAATCAGCGCGTCATCTATACCATATTGGTTTTAGCGAACAAATAATTGATTGTAATCCCGCCATTCGTCGTAGAGCCTGCCGGGAAACCACGCTGGCAATAAAAAACGTTTTAGATCGTAACCTTGAGCAAATACACGGTTGGCGATAGCCTCTCTACCTACGTATAAATACATAGCCAGGCTTCACGCCGCACCGACCGGCCCTGACAGGAACAGAGAATGGACACGCTGATTAATAGTCTTACCGACATCGTAGGAAAAACAGGCGTACTGCTGGGTGATGATGTTGCCCAGCGCAGTGTCGACTGGTTCACCAAAGCGTCTTGTCAGGCAAAAGCAATTATTCGACCGCAATCCACTGAACAGCTCAGCCAGGTCATGACGCTTTGTTATGAGGCCAATCAGCCGGTGGTCACCCACGGTGGATTAACCGGCGTCGTGCATGGCGCCGTTGCCAGCCCTGACGAACTCGTGGTGTCGCTGGAGCTAATGAACCAGATCGAGCATATCGATGCCGTGGGTTCCACGATGCAGGTACAGGCGGGCGTGACGCTTCAGCACGTTCAGGAAGCCGCTCAAGAGATCGACATGCAGTTTGCGCTGGACCTGGGCGCGCGCGGTTCCTGCACCATTGGCGGTAACATCGCCACTAACGCGGGCGGCATTCGGGTGATTCGCTACGGCATGATGCGCCAACAGGTGTTAGGGCTGGAAGTGGTTCTCAGCGATGGCACCGTGGTCAGTTCCATGAACACCATGCTGAAAAACAACGCCGGTTACGATTTAAAGCAGATGTTTATGGGTAGCGAAGGCACCCTGGGAATTGTTACCCGGGCCGTGCTGCGCCTGCATCCGAATATGCCCAGCGAGCAGACCGCGTTCGTCGCGGTGCCCTCATTCGACGCGCTGACATCGCTGTTAAACATGGCCTCCAAAGAGCTTGCCAACAGCCTGAGTGCCTTCGAAGCGCTATGGAACAACCACTACGCGTTGATGACTTCCGCAACGACCAAACATACCGCATTGCTGGCCAACGACTCGCCGTTCTACGCCATTATTGAAACGCTTGGCTCGGACGATGAGAAAGATGCCGAAGCGTTTGCGAGTGTACTGGAAAAAGCCCTCGAAGCAGAGCTGATCACGGATGCCGTGCTGGCCAGCTCCAGCAGCCAGCGCGAAGGTATCTGGGCCGTGCGCGAGGATATCGAAACCCTGGTGCACGCGCTTGACCCGATGTTCTCCTACGACGTTAGCCTGCCGATCACCCACATGGATGAGTACGTAACGGCGCTAGAAGGCAAGCTGAAGGTGCAATGGCCAGAAACCTGCGAGCTGGTAGTGTTTGGCCATCTGGGCGATGGCAACCTGCACATCATCGTCACGGTGCGTGACGCCAGCCAGGACGCCCGGCGTCAGGTCGAAGAGTTGGTGTACGGCTCGCTGGTGAAATACAACGGCTCGATCTCCGCTGAACACGGGGTGGGCCTGGAAAAGCGCGACTACCTGACACTTTCACGCTCACCAGAAGAGATCGCCCTGATGATGCGCCTGAAACAGGCAATGGATCCTAAAGGGCTGCTTAACCCCGGAAAAATTCTGGCCTGAGCACTTGGTTAGTCATCGCATTCAGCCAACAGGCCGCCGTGAGGTAGCCTGTTGGGTGCATCAATCAATCAACTGGTGAGGCGTGGCTTACTCCGCCAGTGCTTCTTGGATGCGTGGCAGATAGTCGCCAAACTGCTGGCCGTACTTCTCGTACACCGGCACCACCGCAGCTTGGAAGGCCTCAATATCAGGCGAGTCATTAATCTCCATACCGGCTTCCTGCAGAGCGGCTAGCTGTTCGGCTTCCATATCGGCATTAACCTGACGCTCATACTCGGCGGCTTCCTGGGCAGCCTCTTCCAAAACGGCCTGTGCTTCTTCCGGCAGTTGGTTCCAGGCCGACATGCCCATCACAAAAATAGCCGGGGCATAGGTATGGCGCGAGAGCGTCATGTAGTTCTGCGTTTCGCCCAGCTTAAAGGAGTAGACCACGTTTACCGGGTTTTCCTGACCGTCGATGGTGCCCTGCTGCATCGCCGTGAGTGCTTCGGTCCAGGCCATCGGAATGGCGTTGGCGCCCAGCTCGCGGAAGGTATCGGTGTAAACGGGGTTTTCCATCACACGAATGCGCAGGCCGTCCATATCGGCCGGCGTGTTCACTGCGCGCTCGCTATTGGTCAGGTTGCGAAAGCCGCGTTCGGCGTAGGCCAGGCCTTTCAGGTTAACGTCGGAAAGCTTATCTAAAAGCTCCTGGCCGATTTCGCCGTCCAAAACCCCATAAGCCGCCTCAGGGGACGGGAACAGGAAGGGCAGCTCAAACACTGCCATCTCTTCGACAAAGTTGGCCACCGGACCATTGGTAATCAATCCCATATCCACGGTGCCAATCTGCATGCCTTCCAACAACGTACGCTCATCGCCTAATGAAGCATTGGGGTAGATATCAATGATCACCTTGCCGTCGGTGCGCTCTTCCACCAACTCCTCAAACTTGGTAGCAGCGATATGAAAGCCATCCTGCTCGTTGACCACGTGCGCCAAGCGCAGAGTCACGGGGTCCATATCGTCAAAATTAGCCGCGTAGGCTGAGCTGCAAAGCGCCAAGGAAACAGAGAGTGCCAGCGCATGTTGTGCGAATGTTTTCATTTTTATAGGTTCCGGATGTGTAATAAAGGAAAGTGCCTGCAAAGCATGCATCACACGAAGCAAAACGGTCAATTAAGCGAACAGTAAAGCCGCCGCGCGGCTAGACACAGCACGCCCGCACAGGTACGATACGCACCCAATGCGCCCGTAGCTCAGTTGGATAGAGTATCGGCCTCCGAAGCCGAGGGTCGCAGGTTCAAATCCTGCCGGGCGCGCCAGACATATCAAGGGCTTACGTTTATTCGTAAGCCCTTTTGTTTTGTCTATGACCATTTGTAAACGCGCGTCGGTTTTGGCATAGTCTGGCACAACAATTGGGACAACCTTCTTGGCAGTGATTAGCTCTTTTCTTGCAGCCTATTTGGCACTGGATCGAAACAAGACCACTTTTCATCTTGTTGATCTGCCCCGACCCGGGTCGGTAACGTTTAGTTTCGGTGAATCATATTTTACTAAAAGTAAGCTTACGTCTTATCTCACTCGATAGGGCATACCTGTTAGGTAATGCCCAAAATAAACCTAGGTAGGGCCAGTGATAACTCAGGTATGAAGGTCACTATCAGTACCATTGGAAGGTGGCCAAAGAGCAAAAACTTCATTGTGACCCCAAAGTACTTATCGAGAGATATTTTACTAACGCCTGCAGCCATATAAAGCATAGGTGCGCATGGTGGTGAGACATTACCTAACCCTAAATTGACGCCAACAATAGCGGCAAAATGAATAGGATGTACGCCAATAGCAGTGGCTAATGGCAGCAGCACAACTGCAGCTAAGATGCTGCCGGAAATGTCATCGACAATCATGCCGATTAAAAGCAGAACGAGATTTATAAGCAATAGAATGACGAGTGGGCTGTCTGATAGTCCCAGTAGAAAGCCTGTCACTTGGCTCGGCACCTGTTGAAGGATCATGGCGCGGCTCATCATGAAGAGAAAGAAAAGCACGGCAATGATTGACCCAATCGTCAATGTGGCTTGAATCAAGCCATTCCAGAATGCCTTGACGCTAAGAGTGCGGTAGAGCACAAATCCAGCAAAGGTGGCGTATACGAAGGCTATGGCTGCTGCCTCAGTAGGCGTCGCTATGCCTCCATAAATGGTGCCCAGGATGATGATAGGCATTAGAAGTGCCCAAATTGCGCTTTTACCGCTTTTCAGGATCTTAATGCCAGCCTGTCGTACAGGCAGTTTTTCATCAACTTGTATGTTGGGGTTGTTGCGCAGGAAAAAGAAATTCAACCCGACGTAGATAATCATCAGTAATACGCCGGGAATGACGGTGGAAAGAAAGGCAGCGCTAACGGAAAGCCCACCCGTTATCGCGAAGACGATCATCGGTACCGAAGGTGGGATGAGCAGTGCAAGTACCGAAGAGCATGCTACCAAGGCGGTTGCATGGCCAACAGGATAGCCCTCTCGAACCATTCGCGGAATCATAATCTGGCCAATCGCTGCGATGGCGGCAGAAGATGAGCCAGAAATGGCTCCAAAAAGAGCACACGTTATAACGGTAACAGCTCCCAGGCCGCCCTTAACTCTTCCTACGAAGGCATTGATGAAGTTGAGTAAGTGTGTGGATATCCCCGCTTGGGCCATTACCACGCCCGCTAATACGAAAAGAGGTAGCGCTAATAACGCAAAACTGGTTGTCGTTTGAAATGCATAAGGAATAAGGAATGAGATATCAGCACCAGTGCTGAGCAAATAGACAAGAGCACCAAGACCAAAGGCGAAGGCTATCGGCATTCCCAAGAGTAATAAAGCTACAATAATCCCGAGAGCTAGGGAAAAAATCAGCATCGTTGCCTCTCTTCTTTTTGTATGCGACGAAGGTCAAGGAACTGGTTAATCGTTTGCATGAGCAACGCTAATATAGTGCCTAAAAAGCCCACTACTAATGAGGCAGACCACAACCACCTAGGCCAGCGCATATAGGAGCTCAAGCGACCTCGATCGAAATCAAACATGGCGTACTTAATGGCAAAGTAACCAAACACCACGCAGACAGCTATGCTCAGTAGGGACATGCAGAGATTGATGATTTGGGTCTTGCTACGAGATTTAACAATAAGATCTAATATGCCGCCGCGTATATGCTCGCCCTCTCTAGTGGTATAGGCAATAGCCGGAAAATAAATCCATGCTCCTAGCAGCAGCGCAATCTCTTCAATGCCTAGAAATGGGGAGTTAAAGACGTAGCGCATTAGCACTTGACCAAACATCAAGCCACCCAAAAGAATGCTAAATATTGCCAGCGAACTTTTGAGAAGCATTGCATAAGCGGCTTCACACTTTAAAAAAACTGAATAGAGTGGGCTAACAGGAAAGTTTGGCACGGCAGTCACTTCTGCCACCTGGCTTACCTGATGGCTTTCATCCGCAGGGGAAAAGTCTTTTTCCTTTTCTTGTATTGGCATCACTTTACTCCAAAGAGAAAGGCCCACTAAACGCGGGCCTTGGGTCTTACTCAATACCAGCGGCTTGTCTCAGTTTTGCCATAATTTCGGAGCCGACCAGCTTCTCCATTTCAGGCCATTCTGTTTCATGAACAATTTGTGCAGCAGTGGCAATCTGCTCATCACTGAGTTCGACGACATCAATGCCTGAATCTCGCACTTTATCCAGGAATTCTTCACTCAAGCTCTGAGCCTCATCCCAAGACCACAGCACAGTGTCGTCGGCAGCGCTCTGTAGTAAGTCGCGGTTCTCCTCAGAAAGTCCTTCCCACCAGTCTTTATTCACTAGCCAGAAAGCAGTTTCAAAGTAGTCATTGGTAAGAATGTTCGTTTCCAGAACATCTCGCTGCTGGTAAGTTTCTACTGCAGTCGAAAAGGCTCGGGCATCGACTGTACCTAGCTGTAGGGCGGTATAGACCTCTGAGAGTGGAATAGGTACTGATGCGAAGCCAAGGTTACGGAAGCGGTCAATGGCGATAGGGACAGGTGGTACACGGACCTTAATATTGTTGCCATCTTCGGGGAAGTTGACAGGGACTTCTCCTACGCCTTTGCGGATAACAAGGGAGCCAAAATCGGTAGGGATAATGCCGATAGTATGCAGGTCGAGATCATGAAATATGCTGTTATAGACTTCTAGCATTTCGCCATTAGGCCCATAGACATCCCGAGCGTCTTCCCAGTTCGAAACAACATAACCAAGCCATGAGAGGTCGAGGCGTTCGTCAAATTCCGAGGCACCCCAAGTCAGCGTCATCGGCACAACGCCTTGCATGGATTGCTCAAATAGAGACGTCCAGTCTCCTAAATCACCACCTTGGTGGTAGGCAATCTGAAACTCCTCACTTTCCTGAATCTCGTCGATAAAACGCTCAGAAATAGCGTGGAAGATATGATCGCTTGGCATGGCATGTGCCAATATGAAGCGCTCATTAGCTTGCGCTTGGGACGTAATGCCCACGCTCGCCATAGCAACGGCTGCAATCGCTACGCTTGTGCGAATCTTCGTAAGCGGTAATCTTTTCGGCATCTCTACTACTCCTTTCTTGTACTTTGTTTATTAAGAAGAGTTTTATAGTATATATTAGCTTAATAGACTGGGTGTTGAGCTTTAGTGCATGGTTTTTAGTTCTTGAAAATTATCCGCTATTGCTGTTTATGTTTTCTAGATCTAGATAAAGATTAAAGCCACCTTTGATCAACTTCTAGTTAATCAAAAATAGATTTACCCCTCCTGTCACTAATAGGTTTTTTTGATTTATATCAAGCTCTTCAAATAACTTGACATTGCGAAGTTCAGGCTAGGGTAAATAATTTTTATTTTAAATAAGTATTTGATTAATCTAACGTAAGGTTTTGTTTAACATAGTTGGTTTTTGGCACGTAATTACCCCGTCTCTATTATGCTTAAGTATTAGTGTTTGGAGAGGTGCTGATCAGTTTATTCAACTCATCAAAATATGTTTCCAAAACTAAATTAGAAAACCCTCCTTTACGGGTGATGGCGCTGTAACCTGTGAAGTAATGCCATTTATTGGGTGGCAGTGCTTTCATCTGCCCGTCGCGTACCCATCGCTCAGCATAATGAGTGGGTAGGTATCCGATATAGCTCCCAGACAGTATAAGAAAAGCAACGCCCTCGCGGTCGGTCGCTGACGCTGATGCTTTAAGCGGTTCATGCATTGCCTTTATTTCTGGTGTTTGGGCATAAGCGGGTACAACAGCGTCGTAATGTGGTAAGTCTTCTTCCGTAATATTGTTCGCGTGAAATAGTGGGTGTTCAGTCGAGCAGTAAAGTCTTGAGGTTTCTTCGTACAGTGTCAGGTAGTCAAGCCCTGGTAGAGTTTTGAGATTAGGAATAACGCCGGTATGTAAGCGTCCATCAAGAACGGCTAGCTCAATATCACTAGGCGGAATCATGCGAATGTTGATACGAACATCGGGGCCTTTCTCTTTGAGTGCATTAAGCGCATGAGTTATATGCATTTCGGGCATGGTTACTAGGTTATCGGTAATACCAATGTTGAGCTCACCTTTGAGCTGGGCATGCAAGCCGTTGACTTGAGTGCGAAATCCCTCAACTGCCGCTAAAAGCTGTAGAGACAATTGGTAAACTTCAGAGCCTTCATTCGTTAGGGCAAAGCCACTACGGCCACGTTGACAAAGGCGGAGGCCAAGTCGTGTTTCCAAGTCATTCATTGCCATGCTAATGGCAGCACGGCTAATGCTTAATTCGACTTCAGCCGCTGAGAAACCCCCGCATTCCACGACTTTTCGATAAATTCTGAGGAGCCGAAGGTCAGAGTCGCTTGGTTGCCCCATTGGCGCTACTTTCCGAAGTGCCATATTTTTCTTGCTCCTTACCTACACAGTGAGATTTATGTAACCCCCATCGTAGCGTCATCGTGCTTAAAAGTTAAGTAAGTAGTTATTTGAAATAAACTAGTTGTTTATTTAACTTATCAAAGAGGCGTTCTAGGCTGGTTTTCTAAACCCCATTAATGACAAGACTCTATAGAGGGTAATAGATATGTCAGCTCAAGAGTTTTCCCCTACTGCCGGGCTCAGCGTCGAGCAACTCGACGCATACTGGATGCCTTACACCGGCAACCGTCAGTTCAAACGCGACCCGCGTATCATCACCGGTGCCAAGGGCAGTTATCTCACCGATGCCCAGGGTCGCCAGGTTTTTGACGGCCTCTCCGGATTGTGGACGTGTGGCGCTGGGCACTCTCGCCCAGAAATCGCCGACGCGGTAAGCAAGCAGTTGCGCGAGCTGGACTATGCACCTGCTTTCCAGTTCGGGCATCCCAAGGCGTTTGAACTTGCTCATCGTCTGCGTGAGCTGACACCTAAAGGTCTGGATTACACCTTTTTCACCGGCTCGGGTTCCGAGAGCGCCGATACGTCCTTGAAGATTGCCCGCGCCTACTGGCGTAAGAAAGGAAAACCCACCAAGACCAAGCTGATCGGGCGTGCCAAGGGCTATCACGGCGTCAATTTCGGTGGTTTCAGTGTGGGCGGTATTGGTGCCAATCGGGCGCTTTATGGGCAGGGCGTCGATGCTGACCACCTGCCCCACACCCTGATTGCTGAGAACGCCTTCACCCGTGGCATGCCCGATCGCGGTGCCGAGAAGGCCGACGAGCTGCTTGAGTTGATCGCGCTGCACGACGCTTCCAATATCGCCGCGGTGATCGTCGAGCCACTGGCTGGTTCCGCAGGGGTAATCCCGCCGCCGAAGGGGTACTTGCAGCGGCTGCGCGAGATCTGCGACCAACACGATATCCTGCTGATCTTCGACGAGGTGATCACCGCCTTTGGGCGCATGGGATCTATGACCGGTGCCGAGGAGTTCGGCGTCACTCCCGATATAATGAATTTCGCCAAGCAACTGACCAACGGTGCGGTCCCCATGGGCGGCGTGATCGTTCAAAGTGAGATTTATCACACCTTCATGGAGCAGGGTGGTGCCGACTACATGCTTGAGCTGCCCCATGGCTACACCTATTCCGGGCACCCGGTGGCCTGTGCCGCAGCCCTATCGGCTCTGGACGTGCTCGAGCAGGAATGCCTGATCGACCGCGTGCGCGAGATGAGCCCAGTCTTCGAAGAAGCGCTTCACGGGCTTAAGGGCACGCGTTATATCAGCGATATCCGTAACTATGGACTCGCTGGCGCCTTGCAGATCGAACCCTACCCTGGTGAGCCGGCCCGCCGACCCTACGAGATCGCTATGAAGTGCTGGGAAAAAGGCTTCTACGTGCGCTACGGCGGTGACACCATTCAGCTCGGCTTGCCCTTTATCGTCGAGCGTGAGGAGATCGACCGCGTCGTCAATGTGATAGGCGATGCCATCAGCGAACTGAACTGAAGCTCTTACTTCTGCAGACTAAACCGACAGACCCAACAAGAGGCAACTCATGACAACACTCGGCCATCTGATCAACGGTGTGCGTGTCGACCGCGAAGAGCGTACCCAGGATATCTTCAACCCCTCCGTCGGCGAGGTTGCCGGCCAGGTGAGCTTGGCGAGCAAAGCTACCGTCGAGGAGGCCATTGCCGCTGCCGAGGCCGCCTATCCGGCCTGGCGTGACACCCCGGCCGCCAAGCGCGCCCGGATCATGTTCCGCTTCAAGCAACTGCTGGAAGAGCATGCCGACGAAATCGTCCGCCTGGTCGGCCAAGAGCACGGCAAGATAGTGCATGATGCGCGGGGCGAACTCGCCCGGGGTATCGAGAATGTGGAGTACGCCTGCTACGCCCCGGAGCTGCTCAAGGGCGAGCACAGCAAGAATACCGGCCCCAGCATCGACTCCTGGAGCGAGTTCCAACCCTTGGGCGTGGTGGCTGGCATCACGCCGTTCAACTTCCCGGCGATGGTGCCGCTGTGGATGTATCCCATGGCCATCGCCTGCGGCAACACTTTTGTTCTCAAGCCCTCCGAGCGTGACCCCAGCTCGGCACTCTACATTGCCGAGCTGGCCCAAGAGGCGGGGCTGCCCGCCGGCGTGATCAATGTGGTCAACGGTGACAAAGAAGCCGTCGACACTCTGCTCGACGACCCGCGCGTGCAGGCCGTCAGCTTCGTCGGCTCCACTCCGATCGCTGAATACATCTACTCCCGGGCAAGCGCTAGCGGCAAGCGTTGCCAGGCCTTGGGCGGCGCCAAGAACCACGCCATCGTCATGCCCGACGCCGACATGGACAACGTGGTCAACTCCTTGAACGGGGCGGCCTTCGGTTCGTCGGGCGAGCGCTGCATGGCGCTTTCCGTTGCGGTGGCCGTGGGCGACGAAGCCGCCGATACGCTGATCGCCAAGATGCAGGAGCAGATGAAGTCGCTCAAGGTCGGCCCCTTCTCCGACAAGAGCAACGATTTCGGCCCGGTGATCACTAAGGCGCACCAGGAGAAGGTCTGCGGCTATATCGACAGTGCCGAACAGCAGGGCGCCACCATCGTGGTCGATGGGCGCGGTGTTCAGGTGCCGGGGCACGATAATGGCTTTTACGTGGGCGGCACCCTGATCGATCGGGTGACACCCGAGATGACCTGTTACCAAGAGGAGATATTCGGCCCGGTACTACTGGTGGTGCGCGCCGGTTCCATGGATGAGGCGATGAAACTGATCGACGATCACGAGTATGGCAACGGCACTTGCATCTATACCCGCGATGGGGAAGCGGCACGTTATTTTAGCGACCGTATTCAGGTTGGCATGGTGGGCATCAACGTGCCGCTACCGGTGCCGGTCTCCTACCACAGCTTCGGCGGTTGGAAGCGTTCGTTGTTTGGCGACCTTTCCGCCTATGGCCCCGATGCGGTACGTTTCTACACGCGGCGCAAGACGATCACCCAGCGCTGGCCGTCGGCCGGGGTTCGTGAGGGCGCACAGTTCTCTTTCCCCTCCTGATCGAGCCGGGTCTACCAATATCAGCGCATGACCGGAGGGTCATGCGCTCGGCCTCCTAACAAAAAGAGATAATGATCATGCAGATTGCTATTTCCAAGGAAATCAAAACCACGAATATCGTGTCGCCTTGACCCTCGCCGGCGCCCGCGAGCTGGTCAGCCGTGGTCACACCGTCACCGTGCAGGCCGGGGCAGGAGAGGGCGTTGGTTTCGCGGGTGCTACCTATGAAGCCGCAGGCGTCCGCACCGAGGCTGATGTGGCTAAGGTGTGGGGCAGTGCTGAGCTTATACTCAAGGTTAAGGAGCCGCAGTCCGAAGAAATCAAACGCCTCAAGGGGGGCCAAACGCTGTTCACTTACCTCCTCTTGGCCGCCGAGGAAGCCTTGACCCGGGGCCTTATCGAAAGTTGTGCCACCTGCATCGCCTACGAGACCATCACCGACCGTCAGGGCGGCCTACCTTTGTTGGCTCCGATGAGTACGGTTGCCGGACGCATGGCTGCGCAGCTTGAATTATTTACGCAATGTATGTGCCCATCATAGTCGGTTGTGGAATCGCAATATGACGGACCAGCCGCGTAAGCCCGCCCATAGTGAGGCCTCTCTATTTTCCCTGGGCTGGCAAAACTCCCATGTTCAGGCGCGTCCTTTCCTACTGTTCTGTATTGTTCAGTACCTATTGATGACGGTTAACCCGACGAGCACTTGGTGGGCCCGCTTATCAGAGTTGTTAAGCAGTTTCCCAGATTTGCGCGAAGCAGGGCTAAATCTAAAAGGCATGGGAATTATAGAAGGCTGGGAGCAGTGGGAATGGGAAGCAAGGCAATAAAAAACCCCTAAGCAATGCTACTGCGTGGCAGTTTCACCGATAGGGGCCGTGTTGGCGTAAATACTAGGCGCCCACGTTTCGAAAGGCAACACTTTTTAACACCTGTAGGGTGGCAAATTACTATGGCCATTGAGCAAGGAATCTGGAAGCTCGCGAACACTCCTGGCGCGCTTCCACAAAAGCTGCTACCAACGGGGCTGGCGGATGAAAGCCTGCTGGAAGAGCAGATTATGCAGGATGTCTCAATTCTGAATCGGGACTGGCTGCTGATCGGCCGTCAGGTGCGTACCGGCTTTGGTAAGCTGATCGATCTACTGGCCGTAGACGCCAACGGCACGGTAATTGTGATAGAGCTAAAGCGCGATAAAACCCCGCGTGATGTCGTCGCTCAGGCTATCGACTACGCCTCTTGGGTGGTGACACTTGCCGATTACCAGTTGATTGATATTTACCAGCAGTTTGCCGAGTGCTATGGGCGTACGCTTGTCACTTTGGGCGAAGCCTTTGAGGCCAAGTTTGGTATGGCGCTGGATAGTGTGACACTCAACGAGAGCCATCAACTGGTCGTGGTCGCTACGCAGTTGGATGCCAGCAGCGAGCGCATTATCAACTACCTGAACGAACACGCCCAGCTGTCCATCAATGCCATGTTCTTCTCCGCGTTTGAAGATAACGGCAATCGCTATCTCAGCCGCGCCTGGATGATTGACCCTGATGAGCCGCCTAAGCCGGTAGCACGTAAAGCCAATAAAGAACCGTGGAACGGCGAGTTCTACGCCTCATTTGGTGACGACCGGCCGTGGGAGCTTGCTCGGCGCTTGGGTTTTATCGCCGGTGGCGGTGCTACGTGGTATTCCAAAACGCTGGCAATGCTTTCAGAAGGCGACCGGGTGTGGGTCAATATCCCTAAAACAGGTTACGTGGGCGTTGGAGAGGTTATCGGCGAGCGCAGCCAGGCCACGGAATACCCGTTTGAAACGGAAAACGGCCCCAAAACGTTACTCGATATAGTGCGTCCAGATGATTACCCGCACTTGTATCAAGAGCTTAATGACGAGGAAGACAACGCTGAGTACCTGGTGCCGGTGCGCTGGCTCTATACCGTCGAGCGTGCGCAGGCGTTCAGCGAAGTGGGGCTGTTTGGTAATCAAAATACGGTGTGCAAGCCTACCGCGCCTAAGTGGTCGCATACGGTTAATCGGCTTAAGCAGATGTGGCCGTTAGATGTTCGTTCTCCAGCTTGATGCTAATTCTCTAGATACAGTAATTACACCCTCGGAAAGTGCCTTAACGCTCACCAAGGACGTGCCTGATTACCACCTCAGCCCGATACCCAGGCACGTTTCACCACTAAAAAACTACTGACTAGCAGTAGGCCGCACCACAATATCGCTGGTGTCGACGTCGTCAGGCTGGTTGATAGCATGGGCGATGGCGGCAGCAATGGCCTCGGGTTTAAGGGCAATCTGGCGGTAAGCTTCCATGGCCTCGGCGGCTTCCTTGTCGGTGATGGTGTTGGCCAACTCCGACTCCACAACGCCGGGATAAACGCAGGTGACGCGCAGGCAGTTGGTTTCCTGGCGCAGGCCGTCAGAAATGGCGCGCACGGCGTATTTGGTCGCGCAGTACACGGCGGCGGTGGGCACGACACTCAGCCCGCCGATGGAGGAGATGTTGATAACCTGCCCCGCCTGTTGCGCCTGCATGGTGGGAAGAACCGCCGCGATTCCGTTTAGTACGCCACGAATGTTCACATCGATCATGCGGTTCCACTCATCTACCTTGAGCGCTGCCAGCGGGGAAAGTGGCATAACGCCTGCATTATTGATGATGACATCGATGCGGCCATGGGTGGTGATCGCAAACTCGGCAAACGCCTGCATATCTTCACGGCTAGTGACATCCAGGGCCTGGTAATCAACTGTGCTGCCGTTGGCACACAATTCGCGCGCCAGTGCTTCCAGTCGGTCGGTACGTCGCGCACCAATAATTAGGCGATGGCCTTGCTTGGCCAGTTCGCGGGCCGTGGCTTCACCAATACCGCTGCTGGCGCCGGTCAATAAAACAACTTTAGAGGGGACGTTCGATAGGCTGGTCATGCGTTTTTCCTGTTGTGGGAAAGTACAGGGAAAGCGTAGGGGATGCCCACGAACGGCAATATAGACGATCCTCTTGCATGCTTGCCTAAAGCTATTAATTGGCGGGCTGGAGGCAGGAAACTGACCCAACAGCCTATACTATTACTCTTATGTTGGCTCAGACACTGGCAGTCTCAGTGGCGATCAACGAGGGCGAATAGTGAGAGCATTGAACGAGGTTGCTCATGGTAGCGAGTAGCGATGCGGTAGTGCAGCGCCGGATAATCGAACGGTTATATCAACTCGCCCCGCGCGAGGGATATACCCAGTCGCTGGTGGATGAGGTGCGCCTGATGCGCTCAAACCGGACGCTCAAAAACACCCCGGTGCTATATGAGCCGAGCATCGTCATCATCTGCCAGGGGCGTAAGCGGGGCTATCTGGGCAGCGAAGTGTATCTTTATGATGCGCATCACTATCTGGTGCTAGCGGTACCTCTGCCGTTTATTTCAGAGACAGAGGCGAGCCCTGACGTACCGATGCTGGGGATTGCGATCCGCCTTGATACAGCGGTCATTGCAGAGCTTGTCACCCAGCTGGATGAAACGGTCGATGTTCAGCCAACCCCACCCCGCGGCATGCTTTCCACACCGCTTGATCAATCGCTTGCCGGTGCAACGCTACGCTTGCTGGATGCGCTGGCAACGCCTGCGGATGCACGCATTCTAGCACCGTCCATCGTGAGAGAGATTTGCTACCGGGTACTGACCGGCGAGCAGGGCGGAAGCGTTCGCTCGGCGTTATCCCACTATGGGCAGTTCGGGAAGATAGCCAAGGCGCTACGCCGCATCCATGTACATTACGCCGCTCCGCTGGAAGTGGGCACGCTCGCCCATGAGGTGGGAATGAGCGCTCCGGCGTTTCATGCGCACTTCAAATCCGTCACTCAAACCTCGCCTATCCAGTACATCAAATCGACGCGCTTGCACCATGCGCGGCTGTTGATGATTCGTGATGGATTGACCGCCGCTGCTGCGGCGAGCCGGGTAGGCTATGAAAGCCCTTCCCAGTTCAGCAGGGAGTTCAAGCGGCTATTTGGTCAGCCACCTGCAGAGGAGGTGCGCGCTATGAAATTGAGTCTGGCGTTATCACCGCCTGCTCCTATCACCGATATCGCTTCGTTGCATTGAGAACGATACGATGCCAGATGCTAACTCATTAGCACATTTTATAATCTCTCAGCCTATACGAGTTACCAATGAACATACTCGATAAACGCGCCTTCTACCTGCTGGAAGTAAGCAGTTGCGGCGGTATTCGCGCGGCGGCTGAGCATTTGCATATTAACCCCTCCGTGGTGAGTCGGCAGGTTCGCAGCCTTGAGCGAGAGCTGGGAATGGCGCTATTAGAGCGGCAGGGGCGCCATATGATGTTAACCGAGGCGGGGCTGCTGGTGGTGGATAGCTTTCTTGCCCAGCGGCGGCTCAACTCGGAGCTGGGGGATACGCTTTCCCGGTTGCGCAATCTACAGGCGGGGAAGGTCGTGGTTTCGGTGGGCGATGGGTTTGTGGATAGCTTTATCAACTACGTGATGAAGCGCGTCTCCGAACATTACCCGGACGTGCTGATCGAGATCAAAACGGGCATCTACTACCCCCGTGAGCCCCACGAGATGGTGGCCAACGACGAGGTGGATATTGCGATTACCTATGGGCCAATCTCGGATCCGAGGCTGGTGGTACACTCCTTTGAGCGCGGCCCGCTATGTGCCCTGGTGGCACCTTTTCATCCGCTGGCCCGGCAGGAGAGTGTTACGGTAGCAGAGCTTTTGCAGCACAAGCTTATTTTTCTGCCCGATGTATCGGGGTCGCAGCAGTTTGTAAATGCGTTGTTTAGCGCCGCCGGGCAACCCGCCACGCCCGCCTACCGTTGCAACCTGCATTCTGTTTCACGGCGCATGGCGAGTGCCGGTATTGGGGTGTCGTTCATGACCGCGGCGGCTGCACGCAATGAGGTGGACGAAGGGCAGCTCAGAGCAATTCCCGTGGCGCACCCACTGGCAGCCAGCAGTCAGGGCAATCTGGTAAGAAGAGTCGGCAGAAGGCTTTCACCCGCTGCCGACTATTTATGGAAGCTGATGCTGACGATGCAGTAATCAGTTCGCCATCATGTAAACGCCGGGGCCGATCGGCCACCCCATGGCTAGCCAGAACATCAAAAAGGCGGACCAGGCGAGCAGGAAGGTAACCGCTAGCGGCAGCATGGTGGCTATCAGCGTGCCCAGCCCCATGTCCGGCTTGTAGCGCTGCATGTACACCAGGGCAACCGAGAAGTACGGGCTCATGGGGGAAATGATATTGGTGCTGGAATCACCGATGCGGAACATGGCCAGTACGAAAGCGGGGTCGAAATCGATCATCATCAGCATCGGCACGAATACTGGGGCCATCAGCGCCCACTGGGCCGAGCCGCTGGTCATGAACACGTTGAGTACCGCACTCATGGCAATGAATGCCCCCACCAGCGGCAGGCCGGTAAAGCCGGTGCTCTGCAGAATGTTCGAACCCTCGATGGCAATGTACTGACCAAGCTCCGACCAGCGGAAGTAGGCGATGAACTGTGCAATGGCGAAGAACAGCACCAGCGTGGGCGCCAAGTCGCTTGCTGATTCGGCCATGCGCTGGGGGACGTCGCGGCTGGTCGTTATCTTGCCGGTGGTAATGCCGTACACTAGGCCGATGGTCACGAAATAGCCAAACATGAGTGGCACCAGCGAGCGTAGGAAAGGTGACGGAATTAGCCCGCCCTCTTCGTTACGCAGCGGGGATGCTTCAGGAATAACGGCAATCAGGATCAGCGCCAGATAGATCAAGGTGGCGAAGCCGACCCGCTTAAGGCCTAACTTCTCTTCCGGTGTTAACTCCGGCTTGACGATATCCGTCTTAAAATCCTTGCTCATCGGCAGCGTGCGCGTGAGCCGCGGTTCAACCACCTTATCGATAATCAGCGTACCCGCAATGGCAAGCACGAATACTGAGCAGGCCACAAAATAGTAGTTATCAACTGGCGAAATATAGGCATCAGGATCGACCAACCGTGCTGCTTCGGTAGTGATGCCGGCAAACAGCGCGTCCCCGACAGTAATAAACAGGCTGGCATCAAAACCTGCACCGGCGGCGGCGTAGGCTGCGGCAGCGCCCGCAATAGGGTGACGGCCCACCGAGTGATACAGCATGGCGGCCAGCGGTATCAAAATCAGGTAGTTGGCATCAGAAGCAATACTGCCGCAGATGCCCGCCAAAAATACGCAGAAGGTTAGCAGTGAGGGCGGGGCTTTGGCGACGCTTACCTGCATCAGCGTCGACATCAGGCCGACCTTATCGGCCAAGCCAATACCGAACATCACCACCAAAATAAGCCCAAGCGGTGGGAAATTGACGAAGTTACTGACCACACTGGTCAGCATGAATTCTAAACCATCGCCTGATAGCAGGCTTTGGACATAGACGGTGTCGCCGGTTTGTGGGTTGATCGCCGAGACGCCAAACGTGGCGAGCATGGCTGAGATAACTACAACCACTACGGCGAGGAT
This sequence comes from Halomonas sp. AOP30-A1-24, assembly GCF_052378165.1. NCBI lineage: Bacteria > Pseudomonadati > Pseudomonadota > Gammaproteobacteria > Oceanospirillales > Halomonadaceae > Halomonas > Halomonas sp. AOP30-A1-24. The sequence continues at coordinate 89,880 of NZ_JBQSXL010000011.1, read as the reverse complement.
GGTAAATAGGATGAACGGATGAGGAAGTTTGTTACCTACGCGTTCAATAGAAGCGAGTACAGACTGCATAGTGTTAACCCTTGTTTTTAGAAATTTTTTGGTTGTAAAAAGGTTGTCAGCTGCGTAACAGTAGCCCTTTTGCTAAAGCAACAAACATGCCACCTGCTACCTGTAATATGTTGTCGTTAAAGTCGTAGTGTTCGTTGTGAAGATAAGCGCTGTCGCCGTTACCGACGAAGAAAAAGCAGCCAGGCACTTCCTGTAGGTAGAACGCAAAGTCTTCGGCACCCATGGTGGGCATGTAATCCAACTGCTGAATGTCGTTACTGACTACATATTTGGAGGCGAGTGCTAACACCCGTTCAGACCATTCGGGATCATTGGATAGTGGTGGAATCTGGTGAATGTGTTCAAGTTTGAAGCTGGCGCCATGGGCATCACACACGCCTTTAGTGACCTGCTCAAGCTTGCCAGCCAGCGCATCGCGGGATGAGGGGCGGTCACTTCTAATATTCACCACGAGCTCTGCGGCGCCGGGGATTACGTTGGCTGCATCGCCTGCATGAAAGGACGCTACGGTAATCACACCGGATTCCAAGGGTGATTTGTGACGGGCCACCAACCCTTGCAATTGTTGTACTAGCGAGGCGCCAACGTAGATCGGATCAATGGCCAAGTGAGGCATGGCCGCATGGCCAGAGACGCCCTCGATGATGACTTTGAACGTGTCGTTGCCACCCATAGCCGGACCGGGCTTTACGAACAGTTGGCCTTCAGGAAAGCCGGGGCGATTGTGGTAGCCAAATACGGCTTCCACTCTAGGGTTTTCAAGCACCCCAGCCTTGACCATCGCATCCGCACCGTTGCCGCCTTCTTCCGCTGGTTGAAAAAGCAACTTGAGATGCCCACACAGTTCATCACGCTTTTCCATGATGACTTCGGCGGCGAGTAGTAGCGTGGCGGTGTGTCCGTCATGTCCGCAGGCGTGCATAAGACCTTCATTCTGCGAACGATGGCCAAACGTATTGGCTTCGTGAATAGGAAGCGCGTCCATATCAGCACGAAACGCGATCACAGGACCTTCGCGGCCGGTATCCAGTTCCGCCAGGATCCCTGTTGTCGCAATACCCTCAGTTACCTTGTAGCCAAGCGCGCGTAATCGTTCGGCGGCTAGCTTGGCGGTTTGGGTTTCTTGGTATTTAAGCTCAGGCTGCTTGTGGAGAGTTTGTCGCAGAACGATTGCATCTTGTATTTGCTTATCGGTAAACATTGCCTGTCCTTGCCGTTATTGATGTGCCTATTGGCAACGTTATTAGGAAGACTAACCCTAAGTGACTTCACGGGTGGAAAGGAGAAGCAGGAACGTTATCTTTGTTGCTTTTTGAGCAACATTTAAATTAGATCCATGGTTTTAGTGCAAGATTTAGAAGTTATGTAGCTCAATAAAAAGCCGCGCAATCGCGCGGCTGCCTCATTTACTCTAAACCCCTTAAAACTCAGTCCTCAACGTAAGCGAGGCACTACGTGGGGCGCCGTAAGCCGTAGCGGTTGTAGTAGCGTTGGTCGAGCAGGTTGTCGACGTTAAGCGTTACGCTGGTTTCATCGTTGATATCGTATTTTGCCATGGCGTTAACGATGGCGTAGCCGGGCCAGTTGACGGCAGTGGAACCTGTGCTGACGCCGTTTGTAGGTTGGCCTGCCGGGCCTGATATCGCATGGGTGTTGCTTTGCGCGTACACACCGCCGCCGAAGGTCATGCGGTTCAAGAAACCGGACGGTTCATACGTAGTGGAAAGCTTGAACAGATGCGATGGGTCGCTGCTGCCATCCGAGTCCACACGGCGGAAGTGCAGGTAAGTGTAGCCACCGTAAACATTCCAGTTGGGCGTCAAAGAGCCGGCGATCTCCAGGTCGATGCCATCGGTTTCATAGCTGTCGCCCACGATGGGTTTAACCGTGGCGCCGCTGGTGGTTTCACGGGTTTGCGGCGTGAATGTGCTGGTGTAGCTTGCATATAGCGAGTGATTGTCCGTGAGGTCATACACCACGCCCGCGTAGGGGTTACCACGCCGTTTTCGTGCTGACTTGAGTGATCACTTGTGCGCAGTATCGTCATGGCGCATCGCGGCAGATTGGCGCTCAAAAACCGAACCGGTGGCGGGCTACGTGTTGTAATGGCGCTACCCGCCTGTGCTGACACGTCAAGGGAAAGCGCCTCTTGATGCGTGTGGCTTCGGCGCGGGGATAGGGCTTGAGATGAGCGGGGCAAGCGTAAGAATTAGCGCAGCAGCAGGTCTTCCTTAATGGGAATAAACGCGCTCGCTTCGTTCATTAGTGACGCAGCGGTGAGCTGGGGGACGCCATATACCTCTACTTTTTTCCCATACTTGACGCGAATTTTATTCACCAGCAGGTCAAAATCGCCATCACCCGTTACCAGTACGATAACGTCGGCGTGCTCTGCGTACTCGATGGCATCCAGCGCAATACCCACATCCCAATCGCCCTTGGCAGAACCATCGGCGCGTTGAATAAAGGGCTTTAGCTTCACCTCAAAACCAATGGCTCTGAGTATATTTTGAAACTCGCGCTGTTTCTTATCGCCTTTATCAATGGCATAGCAAAACGCACCCACCACGTCTCTGTTGGCGGTGGCTTGCGCCCAAAACCGGTTGTAATCAAAGTTTCTCCGATATGCATCCCGCGTGGTGTAGTAGACGTTTTGTGTATCAATAAAGATGGCGACGTTGGTCATAAGTATGGCTCGTTGCGAACTATCCCATCATGCGGGCATGTTGGTCCCATAGCATCCAGATCGTACCGGCCACGATGATAAGCACGATCAGTGTGGTGAAGAGGATACGCTTTAGAGCGTCCCGGTGCGATTTAGCCTAGCCAATATGTAGGAAAAAAGCGCAGATGAACAATGAAGTGCACCAGTGCGAGCGCACCGAATACCATGAGGGCAGGCATGCCTGTTAGCAGGCTCAGGGAGATATTTGCACATGACTCACTCTGAGCTGATCTTGCAGGCAAATGAGCGCTGGATAGGCCATTCATTATTGGCACGTCATTCATGAAACGCCCCGCCATGTTTCGTCGGCGGGCGTTTCATGAAAGGGTCTCAGTAGCTGTGATGCGCTAATGCGAATGTATTACTTTCCTCGGTGACCTTAAAGCGACCTACCATGCTGGCCATGTCGCCTGCTTGGTCGTCCAGTGAGCGGCTCGCTGTGGCGACCTGCTCGACCAGCGCAGCATTCTGCTGAGTGACTTCTTCCAACTGGGTTAACGCCTGATTAATTTGCTCAATGCCTGATGACTGTTCGGTGGTTGCTGCGGATATTTCTGACACCAAAGCAGCCGTATGCTGAGCGCGTTCTGCAATGTTTTTTAGCGTATCGCTTGTTGAGGTAACAAGCTCTTCCCCGTCTTCTATACTTTTAACGTTATTGTCGATCAGCTTTCGAATCTGCTTGGCTTCTTCTGCACTTCGGCTTGCCAGGTTACGTACCTCTGAGGCTACCACTGCAAATCCACGCCCTTGCTCCCCGGCTCTTGCGGCTTCTACGGAGGCATTCAAGGCTAGGATATTGGTCTGGAAAGCGATGTTATCAATGGCTTCCACTATCGCGGTGACTTGCTGATTGGCTTCATGGATCTGCTCCATCGCCATACGCGCCCGTTCGGCTATATCGTTAGCGGAATTTGCCTGGCTTGCCATGTCCTGTGTAGAACGACGTGCTTCCTGAGCCGTATCTGCACTTTGCTTCACGGTGGCCGTAATCTGCTCCATGCTGGATGCCGTTTCCACAAGCGACGCAGATTGCTCTTCGGTGCGCTGGGCAAGGTCTGCATTCCCCTTGGCAATCTCCTTGCTGGCAACTTCGACAGACTGAGCACCCTGCTTGATGCTGGCCACCAGCTCTTCCGTTTTAGCCGTTGATTCGTTGAACGCCTGATAAAGCTGTGACAACTCATCGCTTCCTGGAATCGCCAAGCGCTGAGTCAGATCTCCTCCACGTGTCTGGATGTTTTCAAGCGCTATTTTTAGCGGGCGTACAATACTGCGGACAATGAGCACAGAAAGCAGAACCGCTAACAGAGCCGCCGCTAAGGAGCACGCCAGATAATACGCCAGCTCGCTGACCGCGTTGTCACGCAAGCTCTGGGCTGTTTCAAGCAGAAGATCGGCCGCTTCTCGTCCTACTTCCGCCTGGCTGTCAATCAGCATGGTTTGTTGGTCAAACCACTGCTGGTGATTGATATTGAAATCTCCAGCCGTGCCTTGCTCCACCGCGGTACGTCGCATGTCAGCAAGCGTTTTAGCAAGATCACTTTCCAGTATAGCTGCCAGCTCGCTCTGCAGGCTGGCATTGGAAAGCTGATTAAACGTTTTAAGGTATGCTTCTGATCGGCCTGTGATCGACAGCAAATTGGCGAACGCGGTAGAAGACATGGCGTCTGCACTAAAAGCGGTTGTTAACATGGCCCGCTCAATACCCGCTAGTTCTTTTATGTTTAACAAATTGTAATAAGCATTGAGCTGTCGAACAATTTCTCCGCGCTCAACGCTAAAGGTAAGTTGGCTGACAATGTTGATTAAAAAATCATTAATGTCCGTATAATAACGGTTGGATTGATCGCCTGGTATTTCCAGCCTGTCGGCGCGCAAACGGATTGTGTTTATCTCATGCAAAATTTGTTTAGCTTGAACTACCTGCTCTTGAACGCTTGTGTCATCTTCAGAAAAGATAAGATTTTCGGTATAAAGATTGAACTTCTCAATCTGTCCATCGGTCACCTTGCGCTGGCTAGGCAGCTCAGTGCGAAAGTTTTGCCCGCGGCTGCCTAAAAAGGCGGCTGTCATACCACGCTCGCGCTGAAGTTCATGAACCAGGTCACCGGCATACTGGCTCAGTACCGTCATCTCCTGAAGATGATTCATTTCAGACACAATCGCTTTACGTTCTAAAATACCTGACACTGCTAGCCAGGTCATGGCTAGCAATGGCAAGGCGAGAACCAGAATAAACTTACGGCCTATAGTAATACGGTGTAATACCTTCAGCATTATGTTTTCTCACATGAAAAGGATAATTTATGACAACGACGTTGAAAAGCTGACCATAACCTGCGCGTGTGCCTGTGCATTAATGGCTTGCTTACTTTTATCGGCAATGAGCGTTATAGCTGAAGCCATGAGGGGAGAAGATGATTTTAGGCTTGATCTAAGTCAAATTTAGTTAAAAATCAGACTTGTCTATCTTGACGGTAAGTTTTTATGACTTTTTTGAAGTCTATAGTTGATGTGTTTAAAGTGATTTTTATTTTTTCTTATCAGTTGTTTCTTTTTTTAATGGTGGCGTCGCTGTTAGATAGCAAGGTGTCGTAAAGGAGATGGTGGGGCGATGTGCGATCTAAGTGGCATGTTGGTGGGTGTTAACGTCGTATGTTTAATGTCTGCTCACTTGGTTATCTGAGTGGATAGAGAGCAAAGAAGATCAACATTACATGTTAGATAGTTCACCCAGAGAGCTTCTTCATATCAAAAGTGACCAAAACTCGCGAGGTGATAAATAAATGCTGATCTTGAAAGGCGGTTTGATGTGGCAAGCCGCCCTAATAGATAAAGTAATATAGTTAATTGTTTGCCTGCCGTGACAGGATTTCAACAAAACGCTGGCGTGCCGGTGCAGGCAGGTTGTCGGGCAGATCCTCTTCCGTCGCGGTGGTATCGCCGACTTGAATCAGCATCACCATGCCCATGGTGTAATGTGGCGAGCACTTAATGCCCCAAATGCCCTCGGCATTCAGTGTTACCTCAATCTCTTCGTTAATATTGCCTACAAATGCCTCGCCGCCTTCGGGGATCATGCCGTCAATGGTGGCCGCATTATGCCCCGGGGCGGTGGCTAGAAATTTCACCGTATCGCCAGGTTGAACAATAAGATAGTCCGGTGCGAAAGGCATTGGCCCGGTATCATTGCGGTTCAGCATCTCAACGGTATGTGTGTTGGCTAGAGCCGCCAGCGGTAGCAGACCAAGCAGAACAATAAGTCGTTGCATCATTTTCATAGTGAGTAAGCCCATACATTAATGAGTAAGAAGCGCGCCCTTGGGGCACGCTCAATGTGGCGGCGCAATGCCTCACGGTGATAGGTCAAATTCCGCTAACTGGTTGGCGAGTGCTTCCAGCGCAAAAATAGCTCGAACCGAGGGGTCCATCGCATGGGCATCAATCTCAATAATGCGGCCTTGTTGCACGGCTTCGGTCATGCTGGTGACAGGGTCTGACGCAAGATACGCCCGCTTGGCGGCAATGTCGTCGGCTGGGAACCGACGGCGATCCATTCTGGCGGCAGCAATAAACGTGGGATCACTTCTAACAATGGTTTCCCAACCGACGGTGGGCCACTCCTCTTCTGATGTCACGACGTTAGCGATGCCCAGCTTCGACATCATCCAGCCGGGCACGCTATTAACACCTGCCACGTAAGGGTCGATGCCCAGGTCGGCGGAGGAGTACCAAAACACGCCGGTAGTATCGTCCGGTAAATCAAGAGCCGCCGCTTTTTCGATGGCCGCAGCTTCACGCGCCTTCAGTTCGGTTATCAGCTCGTCACCGCGTTCGGCAACATCAAACATCTGCGCAAGCGTCGCGATGCTGTTGTAAAGCAGTTCGGTATCAAACAGCGTTGTGCGGGCGCCGTCCATGCTCTGGTGGTTGCTTTTGCCAATACACTCCGTGGGCATGGTCCAGCTGGGAATGCCCACATCGGCAAACATCTCAGGCGTACCGACCACGCCTGCGGGTCCAATCATCCACTCATAGGCAGATATCACCAGGTCGGGCTTGGTAGCCACCACGCTTTCGTAGCTTGGTGCATCATCCGCCAACCGTTCGACATTAGCGTCAATGTCAGCAAACTCCTCCAGTACCGGGTTAATCCAGAGTGCGGTGCCAGCAACCGTATCTTCAAGGCCCAGCATGTAAAGGATCTCGGTGGGCGCTTGGCCGATACTCACTACCCGCTCAGGGGGCGATTCTAGTGTGATCTCGTGCCCGCAGCTTTCAAGCGTCAAGGGGTAATCGGTGGCGGCATTGGCGGTTTGCCCAAGCCAAAGGCTGGCGACAGCCGCCGTGGTTAATCTCAACATCATGTACACTCCCGTGCATGATGAGCAGGCCGCTGGCGTGTAGCTGGCTAAGTAGCCAGCCGAGCCGACCCGCTCGATGAAGGTTAGGGTGTCGGCAGGTCTCCTGACTGACGGGTCGTCGCTAGCTCACCTTCCCAGACATAGCGTCCAGTGGCATTGTCGAGCATCGCTCGCCGCCTACAGTTGCGGGGGCAGTTCCGTTTCGCGGCCAGGCCACGGCGGATTCTCTATTAGGTTCTCGAAAGAACACCGACGTGGCTATTCTAGGGGGTAACGATGAGGCTTAACATGGTTAAAATTAGCCTGGGATCACCTCTTTCTGGTTGCGATAAGCGCGTGGCGTACCTAACTTGAGGGGAAACTTCCAGGAGCAAGGATGCCATGGCTAGCTACCCCGCCTCATCAGTATTTGATACCCAACGCTCGCTGTGGGCAGCCATTCTGATGGGAGTTGGTGTCATGGCCGCTGTCGATGAAATCGTCTTCCACCAACTGCTTCAATGGCACCATTTTTTCGATTTCTCCACACCTGCGTTTGGGATTCTCTCGGACGGTTTGCTGCATGCCTTTGAACTCCTTGCCATCGTGGTTGGGGTGTTTATGCTGCTTGATCTTTCCCAGCGCAAACGGTTGTCGATCCCATGGGCTCAAGCGGGCTTCTTTCTGGGGATGGGCGGGTTTCAGCTTTTCGATGGTGTTATTAACCACAAGATTTTACGCCTGCACCAGATTCGCTATGGGGTTGATCCGCTGATGTATGACGTGGTGTGGAATGGCGCGGCGATAGGATTATTGTTGGTAGGCGTCTGGCTGCTTTTTCGCGCCAAGCATTTGGCGCGTCGTTAAGCATGCAGGCTCACGATCACGCCGCTCATGGGTCGATGCTTGATTGGCTGCCCGTGGCACTGATCGTTCTACTTACGCTGGCGTATCTTCTGGCCGCTTATGCCCAGCGGCAACAAACAGCCGGATGGAGCGTTTGGCGAAGTATCTTTTTTAGCCTGGGTAGTCTGCTGATAGCTATCGCCGTGGCGCCCCCTTTAATGGCTTGGGCGCACCATGATCTAGTGGGCCACATGGTTTTGCATCTATTAATTGGTATGTTTGCACCGCTCGCTTGGGTACTGGCGGCCCCTGTTACGTTACTGCTACGCGCCTTGCCTCAGGCGGGCGGAAGACGAGTCGTCGCTTTGCTACACAGCCGGTTTGTGCGCTTTGTTTCACACCCGGTTAGCGCACTTGTGCTCAATATCGGCGGTATGTACGTGCTCTATTTAACGCCGCTTTATGCGCTATCTCTCCATCACCCGATAGTGCATGTTGTCATACACCTGCACTTTCTTTTGGCCGGGTACCTGTTCTGCTGGACGATTCTGGCCGAGCCTGATGTGTCGCCCCATCGGCTGAGCCTGCTTTTTCGGATGGGCGTACTGTTTGCGTCTATTGCCACTCATAGCCTGTTGGGCAAGCTGATGTACGGCTACGGTTGGCCTCGTGGTACTGGCCATTCGCTTGAGGAAGTACAGGCCGCCGCCCAATGGATGTATTACGGCGGCGACCTGGCGGAAGTGCTGCTGGCCGTGGTGTTGTTAACGCTTTGGTTGCGCACGCCCGTTGAGCGGCGTGAGGGTTTATTGTCAGGCGCTAGGATTGGTTAATACTATGGTTTTAAAGGCTTAGACTTAGGGGGTGCAGTACTCCTCACCAAGTGCTTCTCTTCCCGCATCTAATAGCATTGTACTAATCATTTCAGCATCTTGAGATCCGAACACGCGCCCACCTGTTTGTTCGGCGATGCAGTTTGATAATCCGCTGTTCGAAATATCCACAACGTTAATTTTGAGCCTGGGCTGTTGGCGGGCAATTTCTTGAGCAATAGCGCATTGGTCCTGACCACAGCCATCATCGCCATCAACAAACGCTAAAATAACCGCATCACGCTCTTTGCCATCAACGATATTGGCGGCCTGTAATAAGCTTGCTCCTAGTGGTGTACCGTCATTAGCCAGCAATCGATTAACACCCTTTATGAGCTGTGGGCGTTGCTCTGCAGAGAACATGCCTTGCATAACCGTAGCGTCACACCCTTGATAGGTGATCAGTCCAATATCGACACTGGGGTCAATCGCCTGCACTAAGTCGGTGAAGGCTCCTTGAGCGACAGTGAGACGTGAGGGACTGGCAATTATTTGCTGCATACGTGGATCATTGATCTGAAACTCACGCAGGGCATCGGGCATGTTGAAAAACCACAATTCATCTTCCCTGGACGTTTGAATATTCAGGTTCATGGAACCGGAAGTATCAAAGATAGCTACGAATTCTGGTGGGGGGGTGTTGTCGCTATAGCAGACAAGAGGGATTGTTTCGTCTTCGCTTGGTTGCCAAGGAAGAGAAAACGGTCCCCATCGATTAAAGGCAAGCCACAAGCCAAGCAGTATTAGCCCAACCATAAGCGGTAAGAGTAATAACGGTAATAGCAAGTGATAGCGCCGCCTTGGAGGATCTGCTGGTCGTGCCATTACAGGTTGATTGATTGGCGTTGAGGACGTAACAGGACCTGCCATCGACTGCACGGGTACCCAGTGAACTAAAAGCGGTTCGCCATTTACTGAGTACAGATTTTCGGTGCTGGGCCCCGAGGGCAACTGCCTTAACTCACTCGCAGCTGCGTTGTCTCGTTTTTCCAGTTCAGTGATCAGGTTGCTTAAAGCCAATAAGCGTTGATCAAGACGCTCTTTCAGCTTCTGCTGGTCACTGAGTGGAAGCTCTTTAAAGTGATGGGATTGTCCCGGTAACTCCGTCCACCACTCCAGACTATCGGAATTTCCCGGGCGAGGCGTGGCAAATAAGTTGCCTATGCTAGGAGGGCTGTAGCGATGGACGAGCCTCTGCAACCGCTGTGGTTGCAGAGGGTCTGCCAAAGCAAGCCCTTCCTCACGCAGAATACGCTGCATGGAGGCCCTCCAGCGAGGAGGCCGCTATCTTTTGAATCATCACGGTGCATAGCCCAGGCTTTGTTGAAGTCTGTCTACTTGCTCTTGCAAAGCTTTAAGCCGTGCTTGTCGTTCAGCGAAACTCTCCTCTTCTGCACCAGACGTTGCTAAGTCCGCGTTATTCTGCTGCGCTAACGCGTTCAGTTGATGCTGTAGCCCTAACTGATCTTGAGAGCGGCTCTGTAAGCGCACCATTAAGTGTTCAATCGTACGCTCAAGTTCATATTGTTGCTGATTAGTCACGCGTAGCTCATCTCGTGTAGCACGTTGCTGCTCTGCAATTTGCCGCTGGATATCACGAAACAGTGCATTTTCTTCTTTATCAAGCTGCACTTGCTGCTCGCCAGCATCGATACGTGACCGATAGCCGCCGCCAGCATCACAAGATAGCTTGGTGAGAAGACTGGCTTCTTGGCTGGGGTCACAAGCTTGCGGAGAAGTGGCACAGCCATTAAGTAGTATCAGGCCGCAAGCGACAGCCATAAGTTGAAACTTCATCATAGTGTCTTCTTACCCCAGAGTGATCGCAGAACGCATGCTGTAGAGATCATCGACTTCTTGTTGCAGCGCTAGTACCTGCTGATTCATTACGGCAATGTCTTGCTCAACCTGCTGAATTTCAGAAGAGCTTGCTTCTTGACGCTCTAACTGGGCCACTTCTTCATATTCGGTCACTGTTTTTTGCATGTTTCGAATATCGCGTCGTAGGATCTCGATATTACTGTCGATACCGGCTAAATCGTTTTGAGCCATTTCCTGGTTTATACGTTGCTCAGCCATTTCCTGCTCTAATCGTTCGATACGTTGGCGGTCTTCGGCCATAACTTGACGGGCCGTTTCTGTGCGGGCGATAACTTTCTGAGTATCTTGCTGAATATCTTTGCTCATCATCTGTAAGCGCTCTGCTGATGAAGCATATTCATTACGCCGCTGGTCTAAATAGTAGTTAGCACCCATGGCGACGCCACAGGCACTGATGCCTGCAATAATGGCACACTGAGCTTGGTTGCTAGAGCCACTGAGCATACATCCTATAACGCCAACAGCTGCACCTGCTGCGCAGGCTTGAAAACCAGATTTATTGAAAAACTGAGCATCGTTGCCTTGCGTTAAGCGTGGATCTGCTGATTGGTTGTCAGAACTGTTGAATAAGCTACTACCGGTGCTGGCGCAACCAGATAGAGCAAGTGTGCTTGCTATTGCTGAGCCAACGAGCAGCTTCTTAAAATAAGTGGTGTAGAGCGACATGTGTTGTTCCCTTGCGTTGTTTAATAGTGGTTATTATTTTGCCATGGCTTTACAGTTCTCAAGCCAAGCCCCGGCGGTAATGCTCTGATTGTTTAAAAACTGTTGCTGATGCCCCCAGTAAGTTTGAAGATAGGGTTCAAGCTCGCTTAACTGAGCGTTAAGGGAGAGAATTTCGCTAAATACTTGCACTTGTTCTGCTAGAGAATCGGAACTATATAGAGTGGCGGATTCCACCAAACTGCTTGCGTAATAACGGCTAAGACCTTGAAGGCGCTGTTCTTGATCCTCCAGGCGGGTTTGCCGCATTCCGCAACTGGCATCAGGGTTGTCGTTTTCACAGTTAACCCGATAGTTATCCGCCAGAAAATCATAAAAAATGCCATCGTCTTCTAACTTGGTGCATAGAAAAGCACCCAAGTTGAGGCTGGCACGAATTGCCTGGTTGCGTGCTTCTTCACGACGTTGGTTGCTGGCACGCAACTGGCGCTCTAGTGACTGAAGTTCTTCTTGTAAAGCATCATCTTGTACGCCAGAGGCCAGGGCGGCCAACTGGACTGCCGTATCCGGCGTGCCATCTTCTTCCTCTCCCAGTCCAAGCGCTGCCCACTGCTCTTCGATCTCTGCGATACGCTCTCGGGAGGTAAGTGTCGGTGCTACGACAGCCAGGCGCATGCCGGTAGCACGGCCGCGGGATTGGCCTTCACCATCATAGTACGGCTCTTCACTACGTAAGGCCGTGCGAATGTCTTCACGAGGGCTTAAATAATTGCCACCGCGCACGATAACGCCACCTGCTTGGCCATGCTGGCGGTCAAGCTTGTTAAGTCGGAAGGGTTCAAACATCATTTCACTGGCGTTACCCAGTATGTCATGTAGGCCTAATGGATTAGGGGCCAATAGGCCTGTTAGCTGGAGTCGTCCATTGGAAGACTGAGCGCCTGAAAACCATTCGTAAGCATTAATTCCTTCTGGCATGAGATAACGAGAATCACGATACTCCGCCGTACTTACTTCAAGACCGCCACGTGCAGCGAACTCCCATTCAGTTTCTGTGGGTAAACGCACGAAACCTAACGCACTGTCTTCCTGAGGAAGTGCATCCACCGCATTGTCACGCAGCCACAGGTTGTAAGTATCGCCAACCTGCATGGCATCAAACCAACTAATGCCTACTTTGGGAAGACGCTTACGATTAGAGAGGCCTGGGCATGTGTTTTCCATTAGGGCTTCGTACTGTAGTTCGGTTAGCTCGTACTTGGCCATTAGGTAGTACCGGGAGGTAGCTCCTTGGTCGTCTATAAAGCTACCCGAAATATGTGCTGGACGGCTTTGCTCCACGTAACCCCATCCTGTGCCGTCTTGCCCTACTTGAACGGGAAAGTCATCGAGTGGTTTGCTGACGGGCACATGTACCTGGCGAAACGTCATTGCACCACCGCACGGCATTGGAAGCACCACATCCCCACTCGAAGGGGCTGGGTTGTAGAGTCTTTCAGGCCATTGCTCCGCTTGGGCAATACTGGAAACGCTAAGTCCGGACAATAATAAGATAAGGCAACGTTCAAGCTTCACGTAGACTCTCCGCTGGTTGAATTCCGTAGGCACGTATCACGCCGACCATGACGACCAATAGCCCTACCGAAAAAGCGAGTATTAAAGCGATCACGGCATGGAGGGGGGTAATATGGCTCACAACGCCTGAGGCTAAATGGCTCGTGGCGAGGGCACGGTTAAAAACGACGGAACCCAGCGCAAATAGGCCCAGCCCTGCCACAAAAGCGATTAGCGTTAACACGCTCACTTGAGCGGCTATATAGGTGGCGATAGCCGGGCGTTGAAAACCAAGCAAGCGTAAAACAGCATACTCACGGCGTTTTCGATCAATGTTGGCTAAAAAAGCACCACTCATGGAGGCCATGCATCCAATAATCGCTGTTACGGCAATAACACCGAAAACGAGTTCTAGAACTCTATTGATGGTGCGTACATTTTCAATATCAGCAAGCTGGCTTGCAGTATCAATACGCTGGTTCTCCAACCACTCCACTAATCCCTGTACTGAATCGCCATCCTTGGCGTAAACACGCGCCCGGGCGTATCTCAATGGGTAATCATCTCGCGCTAAGCCATTATTTATGCCTAAAAGGGGACTTGCTTGACCGTCTCGAAAGTGTTCCAACTCAATAAGCAGTGAAAGATCCACAAAAGCAGCCGGACGCGAAAAGCGGGCAGGCTCTAGTACACCCGCAATTTCTACGTTCAGGTGACCACGCTCAAGCTGTTCATCAAGCCTTCTGTTAACCGCTAAAGTAAGAGATTCGCCCTCGATGACGTCAAGGCGCCTGGCCGCTGACTCACTTAAGATGATGCGTGCCCCTTCAGGGTAGCGATCCAGGGTGTTTAGCAACGGGTCGCCAGGTGCCGAAGGAATCAATTCGATGCCCTCCAGGAAGTGCTGACGATCCTTCAGCAAATTGGCTTGAGTATTCAGTGAGCGTGTTTGCCCAATAGCGAACCCTACCTCGGGATGTTCGCGCAGTTTCGTCATCCAGTGATCGTCATAACTACCGCTTGTCAGCATGCGCACTTCGAGGTTTCGTGGGTCATCAAGTAGCTCGCTTTGAAGCTGGCTAACAACGCCATGTTTGAGTCCGAAAAGCAGCAACAGCGGCGCAATCACTGCTACTAAAGCGGCCGCGATACATAACGATACTTGGCGATCATGCCAAAGATCCTGCAACGCTAAACGAGTAATGAGAAAAAATCGGTTACTGCGCGAAGGCAAAACAACACCCCTCTGGCGTTAAGGAGGCTGCCAGTCTTGGCAGTTTGAACTGATCAACCAGCGTGTAGTCATGGGAGACCACGAGTGCAGCCATATCGAGCTCTTTCACAAGCGATACCATAAGGTCAAAAAGCTGAGCCCCTGCGTATGGATCAAGAGCTGCCGTGGGTTCATCGGCCAGTAATACCTGCGGCTCATGTGCCATCGCTCGCACGAAAGCAGTGCGCTGGCGCTCTCCAATGGAAAGCGCACTAGGGCGTTTATCCAACAGAGCGTCCAGGCGCAGCTTGGCACAGGCATGCTGAATGCGTTCACTACTAGCGGGTAGGCCCAATAAGCGCCGGGGGAGCGTAATATTGTCGCGTACGCTCAAGTACGGCAGCAGCCCACCGTTCTGTAGTAAGAAGCCAATGTCTTTCGAGCGAATGCTGGCCAGGGTGTTTTCGTTCCTGTTATGCAGCAAGGCGGCCACGTCGGTCTTTGCCTTCCCAAGCGAATAGCTTTGCAGCGTGCTGGGAGCGAGCAAAAGCCCTATTGCTTCTAGCAGGGTGCTTTTACCACAGCCGCTAGGGCCGACAATTGCCGCTACTTGTCCCGAGATGAGAGCAAGTTCTGGCAAATAGACTTCGTGACGCTCATCGCCCTCACCACGTGCCACACGTAATTCCTTTAGATTCAGCACAGGCTTAAGGCATCATTTCTAGTGGAATCGGATAGACATCATCTCTAGGGTCGGCGCCTTCAGCGAGAGATACCCACCTATCAACGTCTTCGTTATAGCGCTGGTAATGACGTAGTTTAGTGGCGAGGCGTCTGATAAAGCGTTCTTGCTGCAAACCATCCCAACTCAGCCAGGTTTCTTCATCAAGATTAAGCACTTCGCTTTGATAGGGGAGGTCGTCAAGGTACTCGCCCATAAGTCCTAATTCGCTTAAGTGCTGCCCTTCGCTTTGCTGTACTTGATTAGGATCCGCACCCATTGCTGCAGCCACAGAGCGGAGCCGATCAAACATGTCGGTCGGCGAAATAAGCCCAGCATTTGCTGCGTTAAGAATTTCACTGACCACGTCACTCAAATCGCTAAGCTGCCCTTTGGTAAGCAGTACGCGCACGTCGATGGTTGGCACATGTTGAGCAATGAGATCTCGGTCGCTAATCCATGCTTCAAATACGGGTGGAGCTTGGCTTCCCGTTACTTGGCCAAGGTAAGCAAGGCGCATTGCATGGCCAATGACCTGCATATCATCCATCAAACGTTGCTCACTTGGGTCTTCAGTGGGCTCGGCGTTTAAAGCGCTACCGATGGCCTCATCGCCTAAATATGCCGCTTGAACCTGGTCCGTAATCGCGGAGGCTAAAGCATCAACACGCTGTCCAAAAAGTGTTACATCGCCTGTATTAACAGGGTAATAGAGTGAGGTGCCCGTGCCTGCGAACGTAGAGAGGTTGCTGTATTGTGCTTCAGCTTTAGCATGGTCCCCGTTGCTCTCGCCGCCAGGGGTTTTTAAATGCAAGGTATAGACTGCAATACCTTGACGGGCGGCTTCCAGACGAACCTGGTCTGCACTAAACCCTGTCGACGAGCGCTCGCTATCACTGTCAATTGCACTGGCGTCAGTGATTAAAACAATGTAGCGCGCGCCAAAATTACTCCACTCAATCTCTTCGACTGCCTGCATGATGCCCGCATAAGCATCTTCCTCCCAGCCAACGGTAGAAACCTGGGCTTCGCTGAGGCTTGCCACCCGGGCCATAAAATCGTTGCCGCTTTCAATATCAGCAGGATTAGCGAACATACGGGTGACATACTCAATGCCGGGTGCTGCGTCTACGCTGTCGCGATAGGAAACCAGGCCAAATTTTACCTGGTCTGTGAGCTGTTGGTCCTCAATCCTCTGGTATATACGCTCAACGGCTTCACGGGTACGCTCAATGTAGGGTCCCATGGAAGAGGTGGAGTCAATGACAAATACAACACCGGCATTAAACTCACGTAACTGCGCTGAAGGATCCTTCTGGGTATCATCCTGCTGGCCTTCTTCAGCCGCCTCACTGACAGAAGCAACACGCAGCAAGCGTGTCATAAAGCCAGCCTCAGTCATGATCTCTTCGCCTTCAAGAATAGGCAGTAAATAAAACTGTTCTTGAAGATCGACAAAGTACTCAGGCTCTTGGGCGACGATCCCCGAAGCCTCACCATCACGGCGTAGCTGAGCACGTAAGGGAGCTACTTTTCCGGAAGGCTCAAAGTCGTCAAAAATTTGCATCAGTCCGTCACGTTCTTTAAAGAACATCAGACGTTCACGATTAGCAGGATTGGTAAATGACAGTGTGAGCTGCATTTTCCAATCGACCGTACAGGATTCAGGCAGCCAGCCAATGGCGCTGCCATAACTATCGGGGCCCACCTTTAGCCAGTTTTCGCCACTCTTCTCGCTCAACTGATACACATAAAAACGGCTAAAGGCAGGTTGGAGCTCGCCCCCTGCACCGCCTGCATCTTGCACGAGGTGACAGCCTGGCGTTGTCAAAACGCGTTGGTAAAGTGTTTCCTTTCCTTCTTGTAATAAAGGTCGGTCGTCAGCGAGCGCTTGAGTAGCTGCCAACATGCCTACCGTCAGGCTCAGCAGTATCCTGTGCAGTGTCATGGCTGAAGTTCCTCAAGTCGCTGATTAGCTTCTGGATTTGTGGCGTCAATGCCTTGGGCGGTCTCGTACCAGAAGATAGCGGTTTCAGCATCCGCTTCTGGGAAGCAGGTACTGGATGCATGCTGTTCAGGATCAAATTGGCGGGCATAGCCAAGCGCGGCGTCAATATCGCCATTAAGCGCCTCATGGGCGTAAAGACGACGTGCTATGCCGCAACGCTCATTCGCTAGCGCGTCGTCAATCACGCTCAGCATGACGTCAGAATCAATCCCAGCAGAGGTGCAGCTCTGAATAAACTCAAGTTCGCCCTGTTCGGTCATACGCTGAAGAGAGCAGGGAGCGGCAATCCCTTCTGCCGGGCCCTCTTCACCGACCGGAGCTATTTCAGCTTCAGGTTCAGATTCAGGTTCAGGTTCAGGTTCTGGGGCAGCAGGCTCTTCTTCCAACGGCTGTTCAGGCTGACTTTCCTCCTGCTCTGCTTCGCTGGCAGCGTCTGAAGGCGCATTGCGCATCGCTAGGCCGAACCAGGCGGCGGCTGCAAGAAGTGCCAAAAGCACAATAGCCAGTACTATCCAAAGCCATCGCTTATTGCCCTTTTTTGCTGTCTGGGGCGCTTCTGGCGCTGGCGTTGTAACCTCGGCGGGTGATGGCTCAACCGGTATGGGGTCAGGCTCTGGTTCGGGTTCTGGCGCCGCCGGTGAATGTAGGGCCGCTCCTGCGGCTAATGAGGGCGTACTGCCACTGGCGCCGGATGGCATCAGGTCACGGGCTAGCTTTAAACGTGCGCGCCCCAACTCCGTGCCATCAGCAGCGTAAAACCGAACCATATTGGTGGCATGCGGATTTTCGATTAGTGGGTCAACGATCTGCTCATCGACCACAGCCGTCGAGTGGCCGTCCGCATTGGTTTGCAGCGTTGGCAGCGTGAATTTAAAAGAGTGGCTTCCCCACTTTCCATCGGCTTGTAAAAAGTGTTCATCCTGGTTGCGCTGAATGTCTACCGACAGACCTTCGCTCGGAGGAGTGCCACCGATCATTACTAGCTGGGCATAACCGGGTTTAAGATCAGACAGGGGGCGAAGCTCAACTTTACGCATACGCCTTCTCCTTGGTAGTGAATAACGCAAGTACCTCACCGAGGCGCTCATTCTGCTCAATGGTGATTTCGCGACCGCCGCTATGCCCGGCATTTTCTTGAGTCATGAGATAAAGTCCGGATAGCCAGTTGCCAAAATACACCTGCGCTTGATTGACGGGCTGGTCAGGTAGTTGCGGTAATTCGCCGTTGGGTAGGTGGTCACGCTGATAGCCAAATAGGGGACCTTTTCTACCCACAAGGCTTGCAGGCCGCTGATCCACAGGAAGGTAGTGAAAACCGAGCCAGGCAATGAAATCACGCAGCACGAGCTGGGCCGTCAATACTTGCCGTGACACGAGCCGATCCCGGCGGGCGCCGCTTTGAATGCGTTGCAGCAGGGCTTCTTGCAGTTTCTCTTGTACCTTTGACCGGCTGGCACCTGTAATCAGTTCATCGGCCAATAGCTTCATCAAATCACGATCCAGCCCCAGCATGCGTAACAGCCCTTGGCGCTGGGGAAACTCACGCAAGTGACCTACCCAGGCGTGATAGACGGCCTTGGCAAAGCGGTGATCAGCACTTTGCAGCACGGGCGCTCTTGGTGCCTGGGCGGGTATATCGGTTGGTTCGCCAGGACTGTCGCCAAAAGGAAGCGCTCCAAAGTCAGCTTCCAGGCCAGCACTACTGCTGCCATATAGCCCACCATTGTCGACGCTAGCGTCGTCGTCATCTTCTGTGGATGATGACAGGCTGTCTTCGCTGTCACTGAGGTAGAGGTCGCGAACGGTTTCGTCGGGCAGTTCCAGGTGATATTGCAGCTCTCCCATTGATTGCCAGCGCACCTGAAGCTCTTTCCAGAAACGGCCTGCAATGGCGCGCTTCTGCTCTACTTCACCATCGGCGTCATTGAAGTGCCAAGTAGCAAGACGATCCGTGACCAGCGTACGATATGTTTCCTTGAGCTGGCTTTCGATCCGGCCTAATTTGTACTCCAAGCCTGCAATGCGGCCCAGGTAGTCGCCAACGTGGGCCATGCCACCATCATCTAGCGTCAGCATTGCTTGCCAGGCATCGGCGGGTTGCTGAACGTGCTGCTGTACCGTCGGGCTTTCAATGAAGGTATTTTGCATGCTTGCCAAGGCTGCTTGTGTTGCTTCGTTTATGGCAACTTCCCGGCCTTCTTCACTTACCAGGAACGGCACAGGCAAACGCGGTTTGCGCACCAAGAAAGTATTATTAAACGCTTGGCCGGGTGACCACTCCTGCATCCACTCAAAGCTTCCGAAACGCTCCAGCATGGTCATTTTGATCAGACCTTCCCAGCCTTCACGCAACTGGCTTTCGGTTTGTTGCAACGCGCCGGAAATACGCTTATCGAACATGGTGAGCGCCCAGATCAGCCCAGGATCGCGCTGGCCGCGTTCGGCGGCTGTTTCGCCTTGGGTTTTTTCGATCCAGCGGGTTAAGACCGGGCCAACGCTTGTCACATCGCTCTGCTTGTCTGAACTTGTACAGACCACCAAGCCGTTCATTTCCTGGCTGTCCGTGTAGCGCTCGAACAGGTAGGCCACCTTGCCACGCAGCAAGAGTTGAGAAAGGCCTTCCTGGCTTCCTGATTCACCAATATTACGTAGGCTTAAACGGCCGCGATAACCGGGGAAGTCCAGCAGGTCCACCTGCTCTACCCGCGGGTCACGGGTAGGCTCGATCAGAGGAAAGGTCAGTTCCGCCGTGAGTGCTGCGAGTTGGGCAACCGATAAACTAACCGGCGCGGCCAGGGTATCGCCAATTGAGGGGCAAACCTCAAGCGTATAATCCTTTGCGGTACCCAGGCGCTCCAGTATGTCGACGTTCATGATGCTGTCGCGCTGACTAAAGCCGTCTCCATCGCTCACTACCAGGCAGCGAAGCGGGGCATAAACGCGAGCGGCGTGGCCCAAGGCATCCAGGGTCTGGGCGAGTTGGCGATAAAGGTGGGTAAGTTCGGGTTGTTCGCCCCATAAAATGGAGAACAGCTCAGCCCGTTGGTGGCTGGTAAGTTGCGGGGCAAGCTTGACTACCTGCGGCCAGTAGCGGGCGTTGAGTTTGCTGACGGATTTAGGAAAGCTCGCCTGTAGGTAGTCCCAAAGCTCTACCACATTTTCGGGCGTTACACCTTTCGGCGTTATCCCTGATTGGCGCTTTTCATCAGATTCAGCAGCGTAAAGCGACAGCAGGCGCGCGACTTTGCTTTCATCAATTTCGTAAACGTCTTCGCGTTCGTGGTCGAAGTCGTTGAACCAGGCATTCGCCAATACTTTCGCTACTTCCACTTCGCTGAACAGCTTGAGTTCAACCGGGAATTCGCTGGGGCCGGAGCTTGCCGTGCGGCTAAATCGTGTGACCAGGCCGGTCGCTTCCTTACCACCACCGACAGGGTTGATGTGTTCGATAAAGTCTAAACGAGCCGAGCCATAACGCGTTTCCAATTTGCCGTTTTCGCCAGCCGCCAGTGCGGATATAAGATACGACTTACCCGCTTGAGAGAGCCCAAAAAAGCCGACGGTCATTGGTGTCGTGGCGGCATGCGATAAGCTTTTCGCAAGGTTACGGGATCGATAAAGGGCAAGCCCCAGCGTGTCTGCTTCACTGTCGAGGCTAGGGGCGCTTTGGCGCACTGAGTCAATCCACTCCAGGGCTTCACCTGCGCCCTGATAAAAGGACTTCCAGCCTTCGCTGAGCTGTTTCTGTTCTGGCGTCAGCTGTCCTGGTGACAACTGTTCGGGTGTCAACTGGTTCATGTGCGTTTTACGCTCCCGCTGTCCAGCCAGTAGTTGGTATCGCCCAGTCCGGCATCATTAAGTGTATTGAGCTGCAGCTTCAGGTCACGTGAGCTAAAGCTGCCTTCACCGCTCGTTTCAACGCTGGCGATCTTCAGGCGATCACTGATCAGGCTGCCTTTGCTGGCCCGTTCATCCACCGCTAAACGTACCTTCAATATGAAAGCGTGGCCCGTATTGGCTTTGGCTTTTTCGAACTTCTCCGTCCCGGTCGGGGTAAACGTCAGCGTATAGAGCGGAGACGCTGACCAACGCTGAGCGGCTAGCTGGCGAAAGCCGATTCGAAGTGCACCGCGCATTTCGATTGCGGGCGTTTCCCCTGTTTCATCTTCTTGCAGATGAATCATGGTGCCGTCTTCGGAGGTTGTTATATCGCGATAGGTGATATCGGCATCAGGGATCGTATTATTGTTATCAATCAAACCAATATGACGAATCGTTGAATAGGGTTTCAGCTTCGCAGCATCGAAAAAGAAGTTGGACAGATCATGGCGGGTGCACAGTGAGCACAACATCGCGCCTACGGAAGCCGTGGTTTTAGGATCGTCTATACGGCCGTTGCGATGGAAGGGGTACCAACTGCCTGTGCGGTAACCCTGCAGTGGCAGGATGCGCCCCGGTGGTAGTGGCAGCATTTTGCGCAAATAGGCTTGGACACCCGGTAAACGTGATGGGCGGCCGGTAATCAAGAGCATGTCGCACTGATATTGGAAAACCACTTCACACAGCGATGCCAGGGTTTTGCAGATGTTGAAGCGATCTTGCAAAAAGGCACGATGAACGTCCAGCAAGTTGAACGTAAGCGGAATGCTCATCAAATCAAACGTAAGGTCCATGCCCAGCTCGTGCCTTAGTGCCGTTTCGACATAACGGTGCACCGATGTGCTTACCTTGTGCTCGCCTAAGCGTTCACCGTAGGTGAGTGTCTCTGAGCCACAAGGCTGCTCGGGGTTAAAGCTTTCATAGGCCTCAAGTAGCGCTAGGCCGAGCGGGGTGAAAACCTGCAGGTTAAGCTGTTGGCGTAGAACCTGATTCTGGGCATTAGCGTTGTCCTGCCCGCATAGTTGCGACATCATCGAGTCAGGCGATGCTACTCCTGCCTGCTTGAGCGCGGCCTCAAAACTGGGAAGTACGAACAGCTGAATGACATCAAGCAGGATGTCATCTCCGGCGACGCGGAAACCGTCACGAAAGCGCTGCTGTGGTACGACGGAGACATTACTGCCTCCGCTCGTTGATCCACTGCGGTCAAGATGGTAGTCGGTAATGACCAGGTCCGTGGTGCCGCCACCAATATCAATAGTGGCAAGGCTGACCTGCTCACGATGGGGTTTATCAGGGCGTGCAAGCGTTGCGAAGAACTCTTCTGGATGCCCGGCAAAGTTCTCCTTGATTTCCGTATAGAGGTAAACCAACTGGCCGCAGGAGGCTTCGTCCCACTCTACACGCAAGCTCGGCATCGGGACGCGTAAGGTGCCGTCAGCTTCTGCTTCAAACGGATTACTCTCTTCTTCACCGTGATCCCAGCCCAGGCTTTTCCAGATCAGGGCAACCGCTTGCTCAAGCCGTGATACCAGCAGGCTGCGTTCTGCCTGTGGCAGCGCTGGAGGCACTGTCAGGGTGATAGAGCGTAGCTGGCGAGGGCGGTTGGTATGCCCTTGCCGGGCACGCTGAGCGGGGCTGTTCATCTGCATCAATGCTTGTGCCAGCACTTCTGACAGCATGAAGGTCATCAGCGAGCTGCGCGAGTAGTGCGGCTTGAAGACAGGTAGCTGATCTTCTTCATCCAGCGTGTAGAGCGCATCCCCCAGCTCGTTAATCAGATGAGAGAAGGGGGCGGCGGTGGCATGTGGCTCCGTGTCGGTACGCACATACGCACTGTTAAAGCGCCAACCGTGGTGATATGTCTCATCGTCCCACAGGTAACGTTTGGGGCTGGATAGACCTGTGGAGCCTTCGGTGCCCCGCCGCCGTCCGGCCAAACGTCCTGCTTCCACGCCAACCCGGGCGATGGTAGGCCATAAGAAAGCGTCATGACGGCCACTCTTGACGGATAAGTGGTCTTTGCCAAAAAAGGTCTGTGAGAATTCAATACGACTATCAAACGGGTCTCTATAAACCCGCTCAGGATCGACAAGGTCACGCAGCTCAAGCACATAGTTGTGTCTCAGCCCCATGCCCGACTGGCCGTGATCTTCTATCAGAATCCCGCACGTACGCGAGTTGCCGACATCGAGCACTAGGTCGACGGGAATTACCCCTTCTTTCTGGGCGATAACCTTGATGTCAGGAATATGAACGCGTTTGCCCTGCTTGCTGTGCTCTTCTTCGATAGGCTGGCGCAGCAGGCTAAGTACGTTCAGGTAATGTGCAAAATGCTGGCACTCTTCAAGAGCGTCACGCATTTCCTGGCTATCAAGCTTGGGATTGGCTTCGCGGAAAAGCTCTTCAAGCCATTCTCTTACCCAGGATTGGTCAAGAAACCAGCGCATGTTCGACGTGCTGGTGGCCAGGCGGAAGTTGGTGCCTGAGTTGACGTCATCCGTCGTTGGGCAAAGGTATGCGGTGTTATCACGACGCGGCAGCGTTTGTGTATCAAAGGCTAACGTCAGGCGATGAGTATGGCCGTCGATATCGGGCTCATCCAAGGCCGTCAAGCGCATGCGGGCCCAGTTGGCAGGGCCTTCATCAAACTTGCTTGGCGGCCGAAAACGGAAAAAGGGGAGCGGGAGCCAGGCTTTATCCAACTGCTCAAGACTTGTCGACATCGCCATGTCGAATTGAGGGCGTTTAACGATTTCAAACTCGCCAGGCTCTACTTCATGAAATAAAGAGCCATCTTCTTCATTAACCAGCAGGCGAGTCAGCATCTTGTCCGTAGTGGCCAGATACATGAACTCCCCAGCTGGCTCCTTGCGAGGCTCCAGTGTTAAACCAAAGTCCAGGAACTGAACGCCGGAGTGGCTAACCAGAGTTGCCACCTCTTCGAAATTAATAATCTCAGGTAACATAATCCGTTTACCGTCCTATTCGCTGGCTTTCTGAAGCCGCATGGGAAAAGGTTCATCGTCATAGCTGGCTGCGCAGTCGGCCATTTCGCCCTCGTTTTGATGGCACTCTACGCGCGGCATTTCGTAATTACTGCCGTCTTCACAGCGAGCACGCTCTTGGGCTTCAACCTGGAGTTCACCACTTTGCATCACGGCAGTCACAGGACCTGAACACATCACACCAGCCTGCCCACCGCGGCGAATAAACATCTGTCCTTCGCCTTGGTTGAATGCGTAGCGTACTTGAAGAGGCTGACCACTCTGGCTATCCATTACGCCTGCGCCTTGCCAATTACCGTCGAGAAAAGCAGCTGTTCCATCTGGCGTGTTGGCAGGAAGGTTTAGTGGCTCAGGGAGGGCTGTTGGGCTCTGGGCTGTATTGGCTCTGCCTGCTGGCGGCTCTGTGGCACTGGGTGATAACGCGTTGACGGGCAGCTCACTGACAGGTGGCAATGGCTCAGAAAGCGCTAAATCCATATTTGATTGAGATGGCATCGTGTTTGCCAAGCTGTTATCAGATAACGCTATAGCAGGCGTTCCAGTTGAGCTTCCCTGGGCTGGCATGCTGGCTCCAGCGTTTAACCCAAAAACGCCATTTGGCAGCGCAAGATTTTTAGGGCCGATACTAAAAGGCCAAGTATTCAAGCCCTGCGAGGGCAGTTGAGGAACAGCAAAAGAAGGCGTTTGGACCGTCGGTAGACTTAGCTCAACCTTGGGTTCTAGCGGCGGTGTAGAACAGCGTTTCAATCCCAGCAGCAACAGCAAGCCTAAAAGTAAAGCCAAGGGCAATAGCCACCATAAACGGCGCCACCAAGGGCGCGGTTTCACAGCAGTGGGCTCATTGCTAGGCACGGCAGCCGCTAGTGGAGCTAGAGGCGGGGATATGGGCGCAGGAGCCTGTGCTGGCTCAGTCTCGGGATAGAGGCACTGCAAAGGATTAGCGTGCCGGTCGGCTTCAGGATGTATAAAGCCCCAAAAGGTGAGTACCGGAGTGCCGTCCACCAAATAAACATGGTTTTCATCTGGGAAGTGACAAGACCATTTGACTAAGCGTGCGAATACTTCGTGGTCACCGCCCTGGCCGTCACCGGGCATTTCGACAGCTTGAATCTCTTTTTTAAAAGATTCCAACTGAATACGCGCGTCCTCTCGTTCACCTTCAGTAGCATTCTTCCAAGGCACTACGTCACCGGGGATGCCACTGTACCAATCGACGCCTTCTCCCTGCTGGTCGCGTTGTGGTATAGCAAGGTGGCGCTCTTTTCCTTTTAGGCGGCGTGCAATAGTTTTACGTAATTGAAGCGCAGAGTGAAAAACCGGCTGCCCCGTCTCGCCAAGGGCGCGATATTGGTCTGTCTTACCGCTATGCAGCAACAGAGATGTCATGCCTATACCTTACTTTGAGGAACCACTCATTGACTGGTTCAGATAAGCCAGCGTTAAAAAAGTGGTTTCAATAAAGCAAGATCAAAAGAAGCTTGGCATGGAAGTGAAGTTGAATTTTTCAAAACCAGCGTTCCCTAACGAATTTTAATCGATTTGATTAGTTTTCTAAGCATCTTAACAAGGTTAATTTAGTAAAAAAAGGAAAGTTAGATTGGCAAGCGAGATGCTTTCTAAAAAGCCTGTTAATAGCGGATTTTAGATAGGATTTTTTTCGGGAAGGAAAACGCTGAAACGTGCACCAAAATCTCTTTTGCGTCATGTTTTTGAAACAAATTTTTAAGAGCCTTGGATTGGAAATAGACCATAAAATTCGCCCTTCTTGAGGACCATGAAGGGCGATAGTTCTTTATATCAACTTTTAGCAGTAAGTCGGTCGACATACCGCCACATACCGGTGTGCCGGTGCACGGTGCAAATGCGAGGTCGAGCCTATCAATACCTGCGCGGCCGAAAAACTGCACTTAAGCCAGTCAGTACTTAGCCATGAACTAAAGCGGCTTCGCGAGGCGCTGACTAGCAAGCACACGAGTTAGTGAATAAAGCGTACGTAAATATAGCCCAGTGACAGAAGCGCCAGGGTAGCGATCGCTAACCAGCTCCAGGCATTAATCAGACGTGAAGGGCGCTGGGACACCGGCACGGTTGAGCCGTTTGCCGTCAGGTGGTTGAGGGTAGCCAGCACCGGGCTTATCAAAAATGCCACGACCATGACAAAGTCCATAAACAGCCGGAAGCTGCCCATCAAGGTATACAGAATCACCACGGCCAGTAGTGATAAGCCCACCATGCATATAAAAAACGCGCGGCTGCCCTCAATCGTACGGCTCTCTTCCGTGGCGCCTTCCGGGCGTGTAAACGTATAGTAAGAGGCCGTGATCATGCGTGGAAAGCCATCCAGCACGGTCAGCAGTGTGGTGAGCATGACGGTAAACGCGGAAATACCCACGACCACGCCGCTCCACTCGCCCAAGGTGTTGGTATAAAGGCCAATCACTTGGCTTGCAAAAGCGACGGCGCCATCGGCGGGCGTTATTGCTTGGCTGTGCATCACGCCAGCGCCCATTACGACAAAACAGGCCGCCAGAACGGCCGCGCCGATATAGCCGATATTGAAGTCGATTTTTTCGGCGGCAGTGCCGCTGCGCACGCCCTGATTTTTATTACGCGCCTCTGACCACAGTGAGTTCATCACCGCGAGCGTAATATCAGACGGCATCAAGCCCAGCACCGCTACCAGGGTAATAAAGGTGGCCGTATTAAAAAGCGGAGAGACGGCTGTCGCGGGGTAGAAGGTCCAGTCGACCAGGGGCACGGCCACCAGGGCCGCCAACAGGGTAGTGACGCTTAAGATGACAATAAAGACTTTATTGACCCAATCAAGCAGCTTGTAACCGCCTGCGAATGTCAGCACGCAGCACAGGGCAATCAGTATCACGGCGATGGTTGGCGGGCTTAACGTCATAGGCACGATACTGCCGGCAAGACCTGCCGTGGTAATCGCAATGGCGGCAATAATAATCGCCGAGACAGGTATTTGGACCAGCGCAAACAGCGCCACCACGGATTTACCAAAGGTCTGGCGGTAGCCTTCAACCAGCGACTTGCCTGTGACGCTGACATAAAACGGTCCGAAGAAGAAAGACGGATACTTAAGCAGTACGGCAAGTAAAATAAAGCCCAGCAAGCCGATGCCATACTCCGCCCCAGCACGTGTTGATTGAACAACGTGAGACGTGCCAATGGCTGCACCCGCAAATAAAAACCCAGGACCAAGCGCGGCCAGGTATTTGGCATACATGGACTTGGCCGAGGGAGAAGCCGCCAGCGTGCTGGATTCTTGAGGGGGCATGGTGGGTTCCTTGTGAGCGAGGTTTTATTGAAGTTTCATTGTTGTTTTAAGCGATTCTGATCGCGGGCCGCTATGTTAGCTCAGTCTTTGATGGCTTTCATGCGCTATGCGCTGTATGACGTTACTCACGTATAGCAAAATCATTAAGGCTGGCTAAATGGCGAAGGTGTCACGCTAGCCGGGTTTGCTTGCGCTGGGTCAGCCTTTAAGCTGATATGTATTTATCGTAACGTTCTGAGTCTGTACTGAAACGGCAGTGCAAGGCAGAATTCAAAAACGCACAGATGGCGAGCAGGACATTCGTTAACCAGACGTCAGGCTGTTAGGGTAATAAAACGTTTAAGAGGCGCGCTACTATGCTGACTGTTTTCATTTATTTTATGATTTTTATAGGTGTCACGGCCGCTTTATACCAGGTGTATGAGGTTAATTATAATATTAACTTTGCCAATGACTTGAAGCTCTCAAGCGGCGATAAAGAGCGCCTAAGCGAGCTTTCGCATAAAGCATTGTTGGCGAAGCAAGCAGGCGGGTCAGCCGACTTTGACCAGGCGGTCGCCCAAATATTTGGGCCTCAGATGGATCCTCACATGGCGCTTCAAGCGTTTACTGAGGAAAAAGCGGGCACCTATGCCATTCCGCTTCTGCGTCGAAGGGAACAGCTTATTTTTAGCGACGAGTTACGCGTGCGCCAATTACCCTTTTGGAAGACTCGGCTGCCAACATGGGACGTCCGCGTACTGATGATTTTACTGGTGATTGTGAACAGTATGCTGGCGCAGTTCCTGGGGGGAATGAGCATCTATACGCTGCTATACCCCTTTTCATCGGCTGCCTTTACCTGGCTGAATGAACCCTCGGTGCTGATGCTATTAACTTTCGTGTTGATCGCCATCTCTCACGGCATTTTCCGGCTTGATATGTATCTGCACGACCTGTATCAAATTGGAAAGCTTTCCCGGTTAACATCGGCAGACAATCGTCATCTGCATAGCCAAAAAGCGTAAGTCGCTAAAACGAGCGTCTGAAAATGGGCACCTTACAAGCAGCGCCTAACAAGATGCCAGCATTGCTCTTAGCTGTTCGCCCAAAAACGCCATGGCCTCTTCGCTGCGCGGTGTCCATGGGTGGCCATAGCTTAAGCGGGCGCAGTTTTGATACCCCTGCGTGGCAGAGAAAATAGGCCCAGGCGCAATACTAATCCCGTTTGCCAGGGCTATTTGAAACAGGCGCAGCGAGTCCACCGGCTTGGGAAATTCAAACCACAGAAAGTATCCGCCCGCAGGGCGTGTTGCGCGGGTATCCGCAGGAAAGTAGCGTGCCGCCGCCGAGAGCATACGGGCTTGCTGAAATTCCAGCGCCAGGCGCAGCTTGCGCAAATGGCGGTCGTAGCCGCCGTGCTGAAGGTAATCTGCAATGGCTACCTGAGCGGGCACCGAGGGTGAAATTGTCGTCATCAGTTTCAGCCGGGAAATGCTTTCGGCGTAGCGCCCTCCGGCTACCCAGCCGACCCGATAACCGGGCGCCAGACACTTTGAAAACGACCCGCAGTGAATCACCAGCCCTTCATCATCAAAGTGCTTAACCGGCACGGGGGGGTTGGTGCCAAAATAGAGTTCGGCATACACATCATCTTCGATCATCGGCACCTGATGCTGCTTCAACAGCCCATACAGCGCTTTCTTTTTGGCCGTACTCAAGCTCGCCCCAAGCGGGTTTTGCAAATGGCTCATCAGCCAGCAGGCTTTAATAGGGTACTTGGCAAGGCTGTCTGCCAGCTTGTCCAGGTCGATTCCTTCCCGTGGATGAACAGGAATCTCGACCGCCCGTAACTTCAAGCGCTCCAATACCTGAAGGCTTGCGTAAAAGGCTGGGGACTCGATGGCGACAAGGTCACCAGGTTCGGTCACGCACTGAAACCCCAGGTTGAGGGCTTCCATGGCGCCATTGGTAATCACCAATTCCTGAGGCGGTAGGTGTACGCCTGCCAGCCGATAACGCAGGGCGATCTGGCGGCGCAGTGCCGTATCGCCTGCGGTCATATCGGTGATGATGGCGTTGGGAGAAAGCTCGCGCAGCCCTTTGGCCATGCTGCGCGCCAGGCGGGGAAGCGGAAACAGCTCAGGGCTTGGAAAGGCCGAGCCAAAAGGCACCGTATCGACATTTTGAAGCGACCCCAGCACTGAAAAAACCAGTTCACTTACCGCAATGTCGGCCGTTTCAGGGTGGCCCAAGGTCATTTCGGGCTCGTTGAGAAACTGCTGCGCCTGTTCGCGGACAAAGTAGCCCGAGCGTGGCCGCGACACGATTAGCCCCTGCTTTTCCATCAGATAGTAGGCTTGAAACACTGTCGATGGGCTGATGGCGTAGTGGCGGCTGGCCTGGCGAACTGAGGGCACACGTTCCCCCGGCGCCAGCACACCACTGCGGATCAGTTCGGATATTTCCTCGGCAAAGCGTTCGTAGCGTTTCATGTTCTTCCGCCGCTAAAAGCAGGCCAAGAGGATACGCGAACGGCGGTAAAAAACCGATGACCAAGTGCTACGTCTGGCTGATAATCAGTGCTGCGTTGACCCCGCCAAACCCAAATCCGTTGCACAGCACATGCTGAGCGGGCTGGGTGCGCGTGGTTAACGGGATGAAGTCCAGGTCCCGCATATCTTCATCGCAGTGCGTCAGGTTAAGCGTGGGCGGCAGCTGGCCCGTGGTGGCAGAAAACGCTGAAAAGATGCTCTCAACACCGCCCGCCGCCCCCAGCAAATGGCCCGTTGCCGATTTGGTGGAAGAGATCGGAATGTGTGGCAGTTTGCTACCAAACACACGCCGTAAGGCGGCAATTTCTGCCCGGTCGCCCACGGGCGTGGAGGTGGCGTGAGCATTGATATAGCCAATCTCATCCGCGTTAAGCCCCGCCATTTTCAGCGCCGAATGAATCGCCGCGGCGGCGCCGTTACCGTCCTCTGGCCCGGCAGTAATATGGTAGGCATCGGCACTGGTACCGTAGCCGCTAATGACGGCCAGCGGCGTGGCGCCGCGCGCTTGTGCATGCTCAAGTGTTTCAATCACCAGCAGGCCCGCACCTTCGCCCATCACAAAGCCGTTACGGGTGCTGTCGAAGGGGCGCGACGCACTTTCAGGCTGCTCATGCTCGGTGGAAAGCGCTTTGAGCGCGTTGAAGCTCGCTAATGATAGTGGATCAATACACGCCTCGGCGCCGCCCACTAACGCCACGTCGGCTTCACCGCTGCGGATTAGACGCATGCCGTCGCCAATCGCTTGCAGGCCCGCCGCACACGCCGTCACCGGGCAGCCCAAAGGCCCTTGAAAGCCATAGCGAATCGACAGATTGCCCGCCGCCATATTGGCCAGAAACGCGGGTACGGTAAACGGCGACACCCGACGGTAACCTTTCTGCTGTAGCGTTTGCTGGGCCTCGGTAATCGTGGGGAACCCGCCAATGCCGGAACCGATAATGGTCGCCGTGGCGCGGCGTTGTGCTTCGTCCGTTGGCTGCCAGCCAGCCTGCTCAAGCGCCTCTTTTGCCGCTGCCATGGCGTAAAGGCTGAACAGGTCCAACTTGCGGCGCTCTTTGGCATCCACGATATCATCCAGACAAAGCCCCGCCTGCGGGTCATCAGTTGAGTGGGCAACCGCACCGGCAATTTTGATAGGCGTTTGAGCGATATCAAAGCGGGTAATCTGGCGGATCCCTGAACGGCTTTGCAGCAGAGCGTCCCAACTTGTCTTGACGTTAAATCCCAGCGGGCTGACCATGCCCATGCCGGTGATAACAATAGGTGAGTGCATAGCGGCTCCTCAGTGCTTTAAATACGGCTACGCTAGCAGTACGCATTATATGATCAAGATAATATTTAGCAGGATTATTTAGCCAAACAATTTAGCCGAACGATTTAGCAGTACATAACGAGGTCAACATGCCTTATCCCAAAAGCCATAAGGCGAAAACCCGAGAGCGTATCCTGGCGTCAGCCACTGAACTGTTCAGCCGATACGGCTTTAATAAAGTCTCCATCGGTCAGGTCATGAAGCTGGCCAGAATGACCCACGGGGCTTTTTATTCCCACTTCGCCTCCAAAGAGGCGTTGTATGATGCCTCGGTGCGTAAAACGCTGGATGGCAGCCGGGCGGCACGCTTGGTAAAAGGGCCGCTCTCCTTGCAGCATCTAACGGAGCTGGTCTCTAACTACTGGAATCTCCAGGAGCTTGAGCGTAAGCAACAGCCAGGGCCGGAAGCGGTGCTGTTTAATGAAATAGGCAGCGAGAAAGCCGAGATTCGTACCATGTTTGAGGCGTCTTACCTGCGGATGAAAAAGATGCTTGAAATGCGCTTGCTTGCCTTGAGTAAGCTAAAAAAACTCCCCTTTGCCCACGACCGCGAGGTGATTGCCGATAAGTCGCGGGTTATTCTGGCAGCCTTGGTGGGGGCTGTAGCCATTGCCAAAAGCTTACCCGGTGAGGAAGAGCGTCAGCATGTGTTATTGGCGACCCAGCGCCAGATTTTGTTAATGCTGGGGGTGAGCGAAACGGAAGCAGAAGGGATGCTGCAAAGCGTTATGTCGGCCTAGGCTCGCCAGTGGGCAGGGAGAGTCTCGGTTAAAAACTGCTGAAACGCCAAGACCTTGGGCGTTAATTCACGCCGATGCCGGACACAAAGAAAAAACTCCAGTGGGTCAACCTCTAAGGGCTCATCAGCCGCAAACGGCGGCGTAAACAGTGCGACAAGCTTGCCCTGCGCAATTAACGGTTCTGCAATAAACGCCGCTAACCGTGTGATGCCGCCACCTTCAATGGCCATCTGGGCTAGTGCATCAATGTCGTCGCTGATCATACGTGCCTTCACCGGCGCATCGAAGCGTATGCCGTTGCGTATTGCGCCCCAGCCGAGATAGCGCCCATCCAAAGGAAACCGAAATACCAGGCAGTCATGCTCCTTAAGCTGCTCCAGGGTGTGCGGGTATCCGGCCTGCTCAAGATAGCGAGGTGCTGCGCAGAAGATGGATGGCACCCGTGCAATAGGACGCGCCACCAAACCCTCTTCCAGCGCATGACGAATGCGAATGCTAGCGTCAACCGATTCGGCGATATGGTCCACGTGGCGGTCGGCAATGCTGAGCTCGACCGTGATGTCGGGATAACGGCGATTAAAGGCCGGGATCATGGGGGCCAATAGGTGCCGGGCAAAGGCACCGGTTGAAGCGATGTGCAAACGCCCTCTGGGTGCGTCATGCAGCGCGCTGACGGCCTGACCGGCAAGCTCCAATTCCTGTACCAGTTCACGCACTTTTGCGTAATAGGTGGCTCCGCTTTCCGTCGGCGCCAAACGGCGCGTAGTGCGGGTGAGCAAGCGCACCCCCAAGTGGGTTTCCAATCGGCTGATGTTTTGGCTGGCGGCTGCCGCGCTAATACCCAAAAGGCGCGCGCCGCCCGCAATGCTGCCGGCTTCAACTGCTTTCACAAAACTCTCGATACCGCGTAACGCAACCATAAGCCATACCTTAATCTTTAGCGCCATTCGTAATACTAGCTTACGGCTGTGCTTGTCGTGGGCCTGCTTCTGAATTGTTTCAAGTCACTGTAGAGTGCGCAAACACTTTTGATAGATAAGGTAATTCACCCATGACAACCCGCCGCTACCCAGAACAGCGCCTGCTTGCAGCGCGCAAGTTGCACCCACGTTTTACGCCGGTCGTATTTGCATTCTTTATGTCGACGATTATGGCGTTCTTGATGACCCTGATTATTACCGCCGTTAATGCCGGAGTGAGTGACTACTATTTCAGCCAGGTATGGCACGCCTATCGGGTAGCCATGCCCAGCGCCTTTGTGTGCATTTTGGTAGTACGGCCACTGGTTGCCCGTCTTGTACAGCTTACGATCAGGTCGCATTGAGGTAATTATGCCGCCTGTTTTTTGCGCATACTGCTCCTGCCGGTGACGATGTTTGGAAAAGCTCATGCTATGCATGCATCAAAGGTTGAATGGCTTTATTAAAACGCAACATGCGAAACTGTAACGTTTTATAAAGATGTGGTGGTCGAAATCAACTGCCGTCAAGCGGGCTGTACTTGGCATCAAAACAAACCATGACAGCTCATTGTCGGCTTTCAAACCGTAGGGAGTACCCGTGTGAGAATAGGCGCACCTAAGGAAACGAGTCGGGGAGAAGCACGTGTGGCGCTTACCCCTGAAAGCGCAAAGCAGATCCAAAAGCTGGGCCACGAGTGTCTGATTGAAACAGGCGCTGGTCTTGCGGCGGGCTTTAATGACAACGCTTATCGTGATGCTGGCGTTACCGTAGTGGATAGTGCTGACGCTCTTTGGCACGGCGCTGAGGTGGTCATTAAAGTCCGCGAGCCTTCTGATGAAGAAGCGGCGCGACTCAGAGAAGGACAAACGCTGATTGCGTTTTTCTGGCCCGCTCAAAACGAAGCGCTGCTTGAGAAGTGCCGTGCCCAAGGCGCCACCGTGATTGCGATGGATATGGTGCCGCGTATCTCGCGGGCCCAGAAGATGGATGCACTCTCGTCGATGGCCAATATCGCCGGTTACCGCGCGGTAATAGAGGCAGGCAATAACTTTGGCCGCTTCTTTACCGGCCAGGTAACTGCTGCGGGCAAAGTGCCTCCGGCTAAGGTGCTGGTAATTGGCGCAGGCGTTGCCGGGCTTGCGGCCATTGGTACCGCCACCAGCCTGGGTGCTGTGGTGCGTGCCTTTGATGTGCGTCCGGAAGTCTCCGAGCAGATCGAGTCGATGGGCGCTGAGTTCCTGTTCCTGGATTTTGCAGACAGCGAAGATAGTCAGGATGGCTCGGCAAGCGGCGGTTATGCCTCGCCTTCAAGCCCCGAGTTTCGCGAAAAGCAGCTGGCTTGTTTCCGCGAACAGGCGCCTGATGTGGACATCGTTATTACCACTGCGCTGATCCCCGGGCGCCCGGCGCCCAAGCTGTGGCTTGAAGATATGGTCGCGGCCATGAAGCCCGGTTCGGTGATTGTCGATCTTGCGGCTGAAAAAGGCGGCAACTGCGATTTAACCCAGCCCGATGAGCGTATCGTCTCCGATAACGGCGTGATTGTGGTCGGCTATACCGACTTCCCTTCACGCATGGCGACCCAGTCGTCCTTGCTGTATGCCACTAATATTCGCCATATGCTGACCGATTTAACGCCTGAGAAAGATGGCGTGATCAATCACAATATGGATGATGACGTGATTCGTGGCGCGACGGTGACTTACCAGAATGAAGTGACCTTTCCGCCGCCCCCGCCCAAAGTAAAAGCGATTGCTGCGGCCAAACCGAAGAAGAAAGAAAAAGAGCCGACGCCTGAAGAGAAAAAAGCCACAGAAGCGGCGGCGTTTAAGGCCCAGACCAAACGCCAGGTCGGCATATTGGCGATCGGTGGTGCGCTGATGCTGTTGCTCGGCCAGGTCGCGCCTGCGTCTTTTATGCAGCACTTTATTGTCTTCGTGTTGGCGTGCTTTATCGGCTTCCAGGTGATATGGAAAGTTAGCCACTCGCTGCATACGCCGCTGATGGCGGTGACCAATGCGATCTCCGGCATCATTATTTTGGGGGCGATTTTGCAGATTGGCTCAGGCAGCGCGGTGGTTAGCGTGCTGGCGGCTATTTCGGTACTCATCGCAACGATCAATATTGTGGGTGGCTTTCTGGTGACACGCCGGATGCTGGCCATGTTCCAAAAATCCTGAGCGGCGGAGAGACGATATGTTAGGTCAAGGATTCGTATCTGCCGCGGCGATTGCGGCAAGCGTACTGTTTATTTTATCGCTGGGTGGGCTTAGTAATCAGGAAAAAGCCAAGCGTGCTGTGTGGTACGGCATTGTAGGGATGGCCGTTGCGGTATTTTTCACCGCCTTTGGGCCGGGCATAGGTGGCTACTGGTGGTTGATCCCGATGATGATTATCGGCGCAGGCATCGGTACCTATATGGCGGGTAAGGTCGAAATGACCGAAATGCCCCAGCTGGTGGCCGCCCTGCACAGCTTTGTGGGTTTGGCGGCCGTGTTTGTGGCATGGAGTGCGGACCTGGAGCGCCGCCGAGTGCTGGCTGCTCGTGCGGCTGATGGTGTCATGCAAGAGTTTTCGGCGTTTGCCGCGCTGGTGGCTACCAAGGCCCCCGATGAGCTAACGTTTTTGCAGATTGAGGTCGTGCTGGGCATCTTTATCGGTGCGATCACCTTTACAGGCTCCGTGATCGCCTTTGGCAAGCTGGCGGGCAAGGTGGATGGCAAACCGCGTCAACTGCCTGGCGGGCATCTGCTGAATGCTGGGGCGGCAGTGCTTTCACTGCTGTTGGCGATTCTCTATCTCAACGGTGCAGGCTTCTGGACGCTGATTTTGCTGGCCGCACTGGCTTTCTTCATCGGTTATCACCTGATCATGGGGATTGGCGGTGCGGACATGCCGGTGGTGGTGTCGATGCTCAACAGCTACTCCGGCTGGGCGGCGGCGGCTATCGGCTTTACGCTCTCTAATGATCTGTTGATCGTGACCGGCGCGCTGGTGGGCTCCTCTGGGGCGATTCTCTCTTACATCATGTGTAAAGCGATGAACCGCAACTTCGTTAACGTGATTCTGGGCGGTTTTGGCGGAAGTACTGGGCCAGCGGCAGAGATCGAAGGCGAACAGGTGGCGATTGATGCTGGCGGCGTGGCCAGTGCCCTAAACGATGCCGATAGCGTGGTGATCGTGCCGGGGTACGGTATGGCTGTCGCGCAAGCTCAAGGTGCGGTCAGCGACCTGGTGCGCAAGCTGCGCGCGGCAGGTAAGAACGTACGCTTTGGCATTCACCCGGTGGCGGGCCGTTTGCCGGGGCACATGAATGTGTTGCTGGCCGAGGCCAAGGTGCCTTACGACATTGTATTGGAGATGGATGAAATCAATGATGATTTCGCCAGCACCGACGTGGTGATCGTGATTGGTTCCAACGATATCGTTAACCCGGCCGCTGAAGAAGACCCTAACAGCCCCATTGCCGGTATGCCGGTATTGAAGGTCTGGGAGGCCAAGCAAGTGTTTATCTGTAAGCGCGGGCAGGGTACCGGCTACTCAGGCATCGAAAACCCGCTGTTCTTCAAGGAGAACAGCCGGATGTTCTACGGTGATGCTCGCGATAGTCTGAATGCATTGCTGCCGCTGGTCGATTAACGCTCCACAACGCAGTGTAACCCAACGAACAGGGCGCCAAAGGGCGCCCTGTTTGCGTTTAGTCGGCGCGTCTCGCTCACTGCCATGGTTACCAGGAAATGGCCTTTTCGCCTGTGGATTAAAAATTACTATCAAGTTAGTCGCTAAATGCAAATTGTAGCTATAGCTAATGTGCTTTAAAACAGTGCCATGTCAATGAGTCGCCCGCTCGCGCGTTTTGAAAGCGTCATGTTGAGAGACGTCATTGAGTGTTCCTCTGGTCACGCCAGGGGTAAGAGCAATAAGGGGAAACGAACGCATGAGTGGTAAATGCCCGGTAATGCACGGTGGTAACACAGCCGCCAGCAAGTCCAACACCGACTGGTGGCCTAACGCCCTGAACCTGGACATCCTGCACCAGCACGATACCAAGACGAACCCACTGGGTGAAGATTTTAACTATCGCGAAGCGCTTCAAACGTTGGATGTCGAGGCACTGAAAGCGGACCTTCGCCAACTGATTACCCAAAGCCAGGAGTGGTGGCCAGCCGACTGGGGAAGCTACGTAGGCATGTTTGCCCGGGTGGCCTGGCATGCGGCAGGTTCTTATCGCCTGGCGGATGGCCGTGGTGGTGGCGGCACCGGCAATCAGCGCTTTGCACCGCTCAACTCCTGGCCGGATAACGCCAATACCGATAAAGGCCGCCGCCTGCTGTGGCCAATCAAAAAGAAGTACGGTAACAAAATATCCTGGGCCGATTTGATGATTCTCTCCGGCACTGTGGCCTATGAAGTCGCGGGTTTGAAAACCTTCGGCTTTGCGTTTGGTCGCGAGGATATCTGGCACCCTGAAAAGGACACCTACTGGGGCGCTGAAAAAGAGTGGCTGGCGCCTTCCGACGGCCGCTACGGCGACGTGGCAAAGCCCGACACCATGCATAACCCGCTGGCCGCCGTGCAGATGGGCCTGATCTACGTGAACCCGGAAGGCGTGAACGGCCAGTCCGACCCGCTCAAGACCGCCGCCCAGGTGCGTGAA
Organism: Halomonas sp. AOP30-A1-24; assembly: GCF_052378165.1. Taxonomy (NCBI): domain Bacteria; kingdom Pseudomonadati; phylum Pseudomonadota; class Gammaproteobacteria; order Oceanospirillales; family Halomonadaceae; genus Halomonas; species Halomonas sp. AOP30-A1-24. Next base: position 52,595 of record NZ_JBQSXL010000011.1, on the reverse strand, counting down.
ACCTTCAAACGCATGGCGATGAACGATGAAGAAACGGTTGCCCTGACTGCTGGTGGCCACACTATCGGCAAGTGCCATGGTAACGGCACACCCGGCGATCTAAGCCCGGAGCCCGAAGCGGCTGGCCCCGAGCTCCAGGGCCTTGGCTGGATGAAAACCAAGGGTCGTGGCATTGGCCGTGACACCCTGGTAAGCGGTATTGAAGGCGCCTGGACCAAGAACCCGACGCAGTGGGACATGGGCTACTTCGAGATGCTGTTTGGCCACGAATGGGAGCTGAGAAAATCCCCCGCCGGTGCTTCGCAGTGGGAACCTGTCGACATTAAAGAAGAGGACATGCCGGTAGACGTGGAAGACCCTTCCATCCGCTGCATGCCGATCATGACCGATGCCGATATGGCTATGAAGGTCGACCCGATTTACAACGCCATCTGCCAGCGCTTCATGGCGGACCCGGCGTACTTTGATGATGTCTTCGCCCGCGCCTGGTTCAAGCTGACCCACCGCGACATGGGCCCGAAGGTACGCTATGTAGGCCCGGACGTACCCCAGGAAGACCTGATCTGGCAAGACCCGGTGCCTGCGGGCCGCACCGACTACGATGTGGATGCCCTGAAAGCCCGCATCGCCGCCAGCGGCCTGAGCATCAGCGATATGGTCAACACCGCCTGGGACAGCGCACGCACCTACCGTGGCTCTGACATGCGCGGCGGTGCCAACGGAGCACGTATCCGCTTGGCACCGCAAAACCAGTGGGAGGGCAACGAGCCCGAGCGCTTGGCCCGCGTGCTGGCAGTGCTTGAACCCATTGCCCAGGAAAGCGGTGCAAGTCTTGCCGATACCATCGTGCTGGCGGGCAATGTGGGCATCGAACAGGCGATAAAAGCCGCAGGCTTAAGCGTCACAGTGCCCTTTGCCCCCGGCCGTGGTGATGCAACGGATGAGATGACCGACGCCGAGTCGTTCGAGGCGCTCGAGCCGCTGGCCGACGGCTACCGCAACTGGCAGAAAGATACCTACGTGGTCAGCCCCGAAGAGATGCTGCTGGACCGCTCCCAGCTGCTTGGCCTGACTGCGGCGGAAATGACCGTACTGGTCGGCGGCATGCGTGTGCTGGGCACCAACCACGCAGGCACCAAACATGGCGTGTTCACCGAGCGCGAAGGCGCATTGACCAACGACTTCTTCGTGAACCTGGTGGATATGGCCAATACCTGGCACCCGGCGGGCGACCATTATGAGATTCGTGATCGCCAAACGGGTCAAGTGAAGTGGACAGCCAGCCGCGTTGATCTGGTGTTTGGCTCCAACTCGATTCTGCGTGCCTATGCCGAAATCTACGCCCAGGATGACCACGTCGAGAAGTTTGCCAGCGACTTTATTGCCGCTTGGACAAAAGTGATGAACGCTGATCGGTTTGATTTAGCGTAATGCCACGCGCCCTATAAGGGGCGCGTGAGCAGTCACTGTTATTGGTGTACCCAGTCTTGCCCGCATCGAAAGATGCGGGCTTTTTTAGGTATAAGGAAAGGCTTAAAACGCTTCCCACTCAGGTTCGGCGACGGCCTTTTTGGGCTTGGGTGCTGAAGGTGTAGTGGATGCGGCCGGTAAGCGGGGGCTGCTTGCTGGCGGAGTAGCGCTTGCCGTGATGGATAGCGGCTGCGAATCGCCCAGCACGAACTCGCTCATCAACTGGTCCAGGCGCTCGGCGTTTTTACGCATCTGCGCGGCAAGAGAGGCATTCTGGCTGACCATGGAGGCATTCTGCTGCGTCATGGTATCCATTTCGGCAACGGCAGTATTCACCTGTTCGATGCCTGCGGTTTGCTCGCGAGCGCCAGCGGTGATTTCGCCAATCACGTCAGATACCTGAGTAATGCTGCGATGGATTTCCTGCATCTGCTGGGCAGCGGATTTAACGATATGGTTGCCTTCCTTGGCATGATTGACCGACACATCAATCAGCGCGCGGATATCCTGCGCCGCAGTGGCCGAGCGGCTGGCCAGCGTACGCACTTCGTTGGCCACCACCGCAAATCCGCGCCCCTGTTCACCGGCTCTTGCGGCTTCGACCGACGCGTTAAGCGCTAGGATATTGGTTTGAAAAGCGATGGAGTCTATCAGGCCGATAATATCGCTGATCTTGTTGGACGACTCGCTGATCGCGCCCATCTTGCTTTCCATCTGGGTCATGGATTCAGTGCCGCGTTTAGAGGCGCCGGCGGCTTCAATCGCCAGACCATTAGCCTGCTCAGAAGCTTGCGACGTGTGCGCCACCGTTGAGTGGATCTCCTCCATGGAGGCGGAGGTTTCCTGGATATTGGCGGCGGCCTGATCGGTACGTGAGGAGAGTTCGTGAGTGCCATCCGCCATGTCGCTGGCACCGGCGAGTACCGTTTGGGCGTTATAGCGCACTTCCTGGAGGGTGCCCTGCATACGTTCAACGAACGCATTGAAACCACGCGCCAGATCACCGATCTCGTCTTGTGATTTAACCTCCAGACGGCGGGTCAGATCGCCCTTGCCCTGAGCGATATCGGCCATGGCGCTAGCCGTATGCTTGATTGGCGCAAGCGAGCGGCGTGCCGCATAGGCAGCTACCACCAGAAGCAATATCAGCAGCAACCCGCCCGCCAGCAGCAGGGATTTCAGCAAGCTGTTGGTTACGGCGGTAAAGGCGGTCATCGGGACGGTCACGCCGACAACCCAGGACGTGCCCTCCACCGGACTCCACATAAGCCGGGTACGTTCGCCACTGGGCATGGTGATTTCACCGGAACCGGGGGCGCCGCTGAGAATTGACTGACTCAGCGCATCCAACCCCTGATACCCCTGAGTGCGGTCGGCGTCGGTATAGTTCAGCGACATGCGGTACTCTTCCACCGGGTGGGCAATGACCTGGCCCTGGCTGTCAATAAGCCAGCCGTAGCTCCCCTCACCGACATTGATTGCCGAGGTGATATCAGACACCGCCGCCATGGACACGGTGATGCCGAGTAGCCCTGCGCGATTGCCGCGTTCATCGAAAACGGTATCGACTACTAACGCCGTTGGCAGCCCGCTGACCATGGAGATCACCGGGTCGACAAGCAGGCTATCCTGGCTGCCTTCAGAAATGAGTGTCTTGAAGTAGGAACGTTCCGAGATGTCTAGCGGCACGCCAGCATGGGTTATCGTGTCGCCCGAGGCATTAGAGAAAAAAAGCGACTCGATGGTGCCGCCCGGAGGGTAGCGTTTGGCGAGCCAGTCAAGATGCGTAGCGACAGGCAGATCTTCGGCGAGACGCTCATCTTCCGCCAGCACCGCATTCCAGTTACGGTAGCCGTTGATCCAGCGGCCTATCTCGTCGGCGCGTGCCTCAACTTGCCGTGTACCGGCATTGTCGATTAGGTCAGGAATGGCTCGATTGAGCTGCTGATTGACGATAATGCCGAGAACGATGGCAACAAGCAGTAAAGGAAGAGCGACTGCGCTCAGCAATTTTTGTGTTAACGACAGACGAGAGAACTTGCTCATTAAAAGCCTCGGTGGTTAAAGGTTGGCCATCACTGGCCGATCATGATCCACGCAGTTTTTTATGGCGCAGAGATCGTTTTTATTGCTGGCGCAAAAGTTAATAACGACCGTTTTACGATTAACTTAAGTGTAATTACCATTGGTATAGGCCAGTAAACGTTGAGGATGCTTTTATCAAAAGCGTTGGATACGCTACTGACTATCGATGTGTTACCGCTTGTCATGTCATTTTCCCCTGTAGACACGCAGAATATCGGCCATGGTCGCCAGCGCGATCTCCGCCGGTGTCTTACTTCCCAGGTCTAGGCCAATCGGCATCACGATCCGCGCGATATCGGTGTCGGTCAAACCGCCGGAGCGCCGTAAGCGTTCGGCACGTTGGGCTGAGGTTTTCTTCGACCCCATGACGCCGATATAAAAAGCGTCAGTGCGTACAGCTTCGATCATCGCCAGATCATCAATACGCGGATCGTGCGTAAGGGCGACAATCGCCGTGGCTGCGTGGCAGGCTCCTGAGGCTATGAACAGCGAAGGCAACACCGCCTGTACCTCGACACCAGGAACATTGAAGCCGCGCCGCATCTCCTCGCGTGGGTCGCAGACAATGACTTCAAATCCCAGTGCCTGAGCGAACTGGGCGCAAGGAGTAGCGATGGCGGAAATACCTGCGATTACAAGGCGCAGTGACGGGCCAATACGAAGATAGGCGGCATGCTCATCGCACGTGACGGCAGGTCCCGGCCCTTCGGGCACGATGAAGCGCTTGCGAGATCCGTCCAGTAACACATGACGTATCAATGGCCGTCGCCCCATCAGCGTGGCATGCATGACTTCAAGATGGATCAATGTGTCGGCGCTGGGCTCAAGCCGTTCTACCAGCACATCAAGACGTCCGCCGCAGGGCAGGCGAACGGTTTCATCACTTTCGCCACCAAAATGAATCAGTTGAACCGGTGAGGATGAAAAAGCCCCTTTTTCCAGGCGTTCCAGAAAGTTCTCTTCAACGCACCCGCCTGATAACGAACCAATGAACTGCTCTTTTGAGCACGCGGCCATGATGGCTCCGGGCTCCCTGGGTGACGAGCCAAAGGTCGACAGCACCGTACACAGCCAGACCACACGGCCTTGGTTAGCCCACTGGAGGGCCCGCTCGACAACCTGAAGATCAAGGTGCTGCATTACAGCGCCACCTCGGCGCGTTTTTCTGTGGGTCTATTGCCCTGCCCAAGCCGCCGACGCACGGTCTCTGCGGTAAACGGAGGGTGTGTAAAGCGAACCCCGGTCGCATCGAACAGCGCATTGGCAATGGCCGGGGCGCCAGGCAGCGACGTGGATTCGCCGACACCTAGCGACGGCTGGTCCGTTCGGTCCAGCATTAGAAGCTGAATATCCGGAAGCTCCGAAAAGCGCAGGATGGGGTAGCTGCCCCATTCGCGATTCATGGGCAGTCCCTTTTCGAAGGTCACCCGCTCTTTCAGGGTTCGGCTAAGCGTCTGGATGACGTTGCCATGCACCTGGTGGCGTACGCCATCGGGGTTGATCATGAGTCCGGCATCCTGGCCCACATACAGACGTTCGATAATGATCCGGCCACTGGCGGTATGCACTTTGAGCTCGACGACCCAGGCCGCCAGCGCGGCGCCGAATCCGGGGAATTTGCTATGCACGTACTGCGCGTAGGCAAACCCCCGCCCGTAATGCCAGCCCGCTTCGGTACGAGGGGCAGGGTACGCTGGGCGAGGCTGCCAATGGGCACGTTCTGCCAGGGTCTTGACGAGTTCTATCGCGCGCGTATCGGTCAAGTGCCTAATTCGGAAGGCAACGGGGTCTTCCCCGGCCAGGTAAGCCAGCTCATCAATGACACTTTCATGCGCAAAAGCGTTCGGCATGGCGGAAACGCCGCGTAGCCATGAGGCGCGTACGAGCGTGGGCACATCGTCACAGGCAATACGCCGATGCGGATAGCCATAGGGCGGAACGGACGTACGATCACCCATCTGGAAAGGCACGTCGCTGGGTGGCTGTGCGCCTGTCAGCAAAAGCGCCAGAGTCGGTGCATTGTTGGAAGGGTAGCGAGCCACGAAACGGTAGCCTGTCAGATTACCGTCGGCATCGATACCGGCTTCAACATCCATCCGCTGGGCAGCTCCCTTGGGTTCCCAGAGATGCTCCTGCTCGCGGGTGAGCTGGACGCGCACAGGGCGACCAACGGCCCTTGATAACAACGCCGCATCAGCACCCACATCATCGGCACAGTTGCGGCCGTAACAGCCAGAGGCCTCCATACGCGTGACGGTAATGGCGCTTTCATCCAGCAGCATTAGACGTGACAGATCGGCACGCAAGCTGTGAGGATTCTGCGTGCCCGACCAGACGTGCAGTTGATCGTCACGGTAGTGGGCAACCGAGCATGAAGGCCCAATTGAGCCATGCAGTTGAAAGGGCCAGACATAAGCGCGTCGAACACGATGTTGAGCACTTTTGAGGGCATCGTCGACCTGGCCTTCTTCAAGCAGCAGGCGTTGTTGCACCGGCAGTTCGTCCAATGCCTGCTCAATGTTATGCATGGGGGGCAGCGTATCGGGCTTGCGCCAAACGATGTTGAGTTTACGGGCGATAGCGGCCGCCTGCTCTTCGCGTTCAGCCACAACGCCGACAAAGTCGCCAATCGTCACGACGCTGACCAGCCCTGCCATGCCGGCTACTGAGTTTTCATCAACGGATACCAGTGAATTACCGACGAAATCGCCCCGGTCATAGCCACTGTAAGGAGGTCGAATCACGTGGCCGTAGAGCATATCCGGCAAACGAAAGTCATGTACGAACGTCAGTGCGCCCGTCACCTTGCCGGGAATATCAACGCGAGGCGCTGCCTTGCCCACCAAGCTGTATTGATGGACAGGTTTGAGGGGCACCTCATCGGCAAGCTTCAGAGCATGTCGGGCGCCGACGAGCAGTTCGCTATAGCCGATGGCGGGTAACGTGTCGTCTAACGGTGAAATATGACCTGCACGACAAAAGAGCTTGTGTTGAGGTAGACCAAAATGCAGGGCGGCTCTGAACAGTAAATATTCACGCGCCTGAGCGGCAGCACGACGAAGCGGCTCGGCAGTAATCTGAATAGTGGCGCTTGCAATCGTCGGCCCCTGATTGGGTACCTCGAACGGATCACCCAAAACCATGGTGACGGATTCAAGCGCTACCTCAAGCTCTTCCGCCACGATCTGGGCAAGCGCAGTGCGTATGCCTGTGCCAAGATCCACATGACCGTTGAACGCCAGCACCTGGCCCGCGCTCAGGATAGCAATAAATATTTCGGGCTCAGTAGGTACGAAATTAGAATGTGTACCCGGTTGTCCTGGTGCGGGCTTGGGAGGCGTAATCGGATCTCGATACACGATAAGATGATCTGGATCATGCAGAAGGGCTTGTCGATCATAGACTTTCTTGCCGGTCATGTGGCCTCCTTGGTTTTTTTAGATGCTCAGGTCTTTCATGTATCGCGAGAGGTTGCTTGAGTTTAATATAAACTTATAATGTGTACGCCATAAATTGACGGTGAATCAGGCGGTAATTCTCGCGTTATACGTAAAGTTCTCCCTAACCTTTTTCCACTGCCATACTTCAGTGACATCATTGCACATCAGCAAGGAGTTTGAATGACATCGGATCGTTCCCTCGACGTCCAAAAAAACGCACACCCTACACCGTCTGAGCAGGGGTACGATTTTTCAGAACAGGTAGGCCATCTGTTACGTAAGGCCTATCAGCGCCACATTGCCATTTTCCAGCGCCACGTCTGCGATAAGCAGCTAACGGCCATTCAGTTTGTCGCTTTGTGCACAGTGATGGAGCGAGGGGCCAGCTCCTTAACCGATATCGTTAACGCCACGGCCATTGACCCGGCCACTGTTCGGGGGGTGATCAAGCGTCTCAAGGCCCGTGAATGGGTAACGCTGACCACCGACCCCAACGATCAACGCAAGGTGATGGTGGTGATTACCGAAGCTGGGGCCGCCATCGTTGAGGCAATGGTGCCCAACGCTCAACAGATCAGCGATGCGACGATGCAAAACCTCAACCCTGCCGAGCGGGTGGCGCTGATGCACCTGCTGGAAAAAATGAATGCAGACCCCGTCCCATAGTACGAGGGGCCGTTTGGTGATCGCGACAGTCAGCGCATCCTTACGCGCTTTATGTCATTGCCAAGCCGCACCCAGAGTGGCGCCAAAAGCGGCAGTATGATGGCCAGTAATGACAGACCAAACAGGCCCATGGCAATGGGGCTGTGCAAGAATACCTCCCAAGAGCCGCGACCCAGCAGCAGGCTGCGGCGCAGATTCTCCTCAAGCAGCGGCCCCAGAATCAAGCCGAAGGCCAAAGGGGCAGCGGGTAGCGACAAGAGATATAAGGCGTACCCTACGGCGCCGAAGAAGAGCATGATGTAGACATCTGCCATGCTGCTGCGAATAGCATAGGCGCCTACCACGCAAAGCAGCGCAATGCCGATGAGCAACGTATGCGAAGGGATGCGCAGTACCCAAGGCAACCAGCGCATCAGCAAAAGGCCGATGACCAGCGTGAGCAGTAGCGCAAGGAAGAACCCGGCGTAGAGGCTCGAGACGAAACTTGGGTTTTCGGCGAAGAGCATTGGCCCTGGCCGCAGCCCATGGATTAACAGCGACCCCATCAATACTGCCGTGATGGCATCTCCAGGTACGCCCAGCGTCATCATTGGTATCAGCGTGCCACCGATGCTCGAACTATTAGCGGCCTCGGGCCCCACCACACCCTCGACGGCGCCATGGCCGAAGCGCTCGGGATGCCTTGAAAAGCGCATCTCCTGGGCGTAGGCAATAGCCACTGCGATAGCCGACCCGGCAGCGGGTATAGCGCCGACAAATGCGCCAATAAAGGAACCGCGTAACATCGACGCCCAGCGTCCAGCGATCGCGCGCAGATTCGGTAGAGGCGATTGGGTAGATTGCATGTCGAACTCAGGCGTGGCGCGATGAGAGTCGTGCAGATTCCTGAGAACCTCAGCGAGCCCGAACAACCCTACACATAGCGGTACTAGTTCGATGCCACCTTGCAGGCCACGTGTATCGAAAGTGAAGCGCGAGACGTCGGTTAAAGCATCGAACCCTACCATTCCACAGAGTAGACCGACGGCGCCGACCAGCAATCCGCGTACCGTTGAACCTGGCGAAGCGTAGGCAAGTAGCACCAAACCGAATACCGCGATAGCCGTGAACTCGGGGCTTTTAAAGCGCATCGCGATTGAGGCCAGCATCGGAGCGGTGACCACCAGAAGCGCCAGACCGATGACGCCCCCTACGCTCGAGGCGATCAGCGCATAGACCAACGCTTCCTTAGCTCGTCCTGCACGGGCAAGAGGGTGACCGTCCAATTGAGTGACGATTGCACCCGGCGTGCCTGGAATGTTGATCAGGATGGCGGAGATTGAACCACCGTAGACACTGGCAACGAATACACAGAGTAGAAAGAGAATGGCAAATGCGGGGTCCATACCGAAACTCAACGGTAGCAGAATAGCTAGCGCCATGGTGGAACTAACGCCCGGTAGGGCGCCGAGTACGATGCCAAGCAGAGTGCCCAGCACAGCAAGCATCAAACCCCAGGGCGATGCGAGTGTTGCTAGGAGCGAGGTAAAGAAACTGTCGATCAGCATGGTAGTCTCCTGATCGCGGGCGTCATAGCGCGACGCCCAGCAGGGTGATGAAGATCAGATACAGCGCAAGGCTTAGTAACGAGGCGGTTATGATGCCGAGCAGTAGGGCACGATGCAGGCGATGGCAGCGACGATATTCCAGCCAGATGAGCCAAGGGGCGGCGAAAAGCCAGGTCGCTGGCAAGAAACCAAGCGATGTCACCACGCTTGGCAGCGCCAAAAGAGAAATAAGCAGGGCTGCCGCGTGCGTGTGACGGCTTAGAGGAGCGTCACTTTGGGTCGGCGTCTGCTCGGCTGTCTTGCGCAAGTGAAGTACCCAGCCGGCCAACCCCTTGAGAAGGAGAATGCCCCCTCCCAGCAACATGAAACTTAGAACGGTCAGCGGCAGCAGTGCGGGACCTGGGTCAGGGCCTCGGCCCAGCGTGTTCATCAACATCGTATTGCCGCTTACGTCGATGAGCCCGACAAGGGCGATGCCACTGAAAAGCAGTCCACAGGCAAGATCGCGCCCGGCGGCGCGATCAAGAAAACTGTTAAACGAACGCATGGCGTCTCTCCTAAGTCGTGAGTAGGAGCCGTCAGCGCGTCAGCGCGGCATCCACCAGATTGGAGGAAGAAAGGATCTCATAGACCTCATCGGCACGCTGGGTAAGATAATCTGAGCTTACCTCTTGAGGTTGCGGAGCAATCACTAAGCCCGCCTCGCTTGCCGCCGACTGAAACGCTTCGTCTTCGAGCAGTGTGTAGAAAGCCGACTCCAACGTGTCGCGGCGCTCATCGGGTACGCCTTGTGGCAGATAAAGCATAAAGAAGTCCTCCGCCGCGAAGCCATAACCTTGCTCCTTGAAGGTAGGAGCATCCGGCGCAAAGGGATGACGCGCATCTGTGGCCACGCCCAGTATCTGGAGTTGCCCCGAGGCGTGCTGGTCAGCTAGCAACGGTATTGGCAGCAGGACAGACATGACCTCACCAGAAAGCAATGCCGAGAGGGTGGGGGCGTAACCCTGATAGGGGATCTTCGTCAGCGTAACGTCGAACTGTGACTCGAGCATGCTGGCTGCGATATAAGAGAAGCCGCCGGGCGAGTCGTTACCGTTGACAATTGCGCCGGGCGATTCCTGAAGTGTTTGCAGATAGTCATCAAGATTCGTGATGCCCGTATCGCTGCCCACTGCGAGCGCGGCTGGCTCGGGGCCGATGAATACCAGCGCCTCGAGTTCGTCCAACGGCGTGGCGTTGGGGTTCATGTAGCTTTGGGCGATGGCATGGGTACCCATCATACCTAAAGTATAGCCATCTGGATCGGACTCAGCTACGTGGCGAATACCCGTAGATCCGGCCGCCCCCGTCACGTTTTGAACGACGATGGGGACAGAGAGTGCCGTGCCAGCATGCTCGGCCATTAAACGGGCCGCTAGGTCATAGGCGCCGCCAGCGGGCCAGGGAACGACGAGGGTGAGTGCACGCTCGGGAAAGTCATCGGCGAGAAGTCCAGAACTCAAGGGTAGAGTGAAGCCCAAAACGGACGCTATCATCAAACGGCGAAGTGTCATATGAGTTACCTGTTGTGTTGTCAGTAGATCAAAGCGAAGCGTTTTATTGTGGTTTGTTGGTTTTTCCGAGCTGGCGAGCGTTGAGGGACTTTCTCCTTTTTTAATGAATGCTATAGAAGCCCAAAGGCCGCAAGTCGGCCTTTCAGAAGCGCTGTTCAGCCTCCCAACAGATGATCGATTGCGGTCTGGCGGTCGATAACGTCACCGTACTTGCTGTCGATGTCGAACAGATTCGCCTCGTGCGGGTCGGGGTGACGGTCGCCCACGCAGTCGCGTATCACCATCACGCGAAAGCCGTACTGCAGGCCATCGACGGCGGTGGCGCGAATGCAGCCGCTGGTTGAGCAGCCGGTAACGATGATCGTGTCCACGCCCATGGCTACCAGCATGGAAGCGAGCGAGGTGCCAAAGAAGGCGCTCGCGTACTGCTTGGTGATAACCGGCTCCGTTGAGTCCGGCACCACTTCAGCACAGAACTCGGCGAAGGGGTTGCCAGCCACCATGGCGCGCATGACCGGCGATTTCTTCACCCAGATGCCGCCGTCGACTTGATCCGGCGCATGGTAGAGAATATTGGTGTGGATGACCGGAGTTCCACTCTGTCGAGCGGCATCAAGCAACGGCGGCATGTTGGCCACGGCCTCGACGACGCCGGGCGCGTAGAGTGGCGACTCCTCACGCACGTAGCCCTGCATGAAGTCCACAACCAAAAGTGCCGCCTTGCGCCCGAAGCCGATGCGCCCGTCCCAGACGCCCCGATAGTTCTCTTGAGCCGAGTTCTCCTGGGCCGATTTTTCCTCATGACCCGAGCCGTTTTGAAGCGAGCTGTCTTGAATCGCATCAGGGGTTGCCATGGGTACGCTCCTAGTAGGCGCCGGAAAGCAAAGCGCCAGCTCCAGGCACCACCGGCTCCAGATCCAGCGCCTTGAGCATGGCGTAAGTGGTGGCGATGGCGGCGGTCACCACCGGCTTGCCGGTCAGCGCCTCGACCTTGGCGACGGCCGGTAGTGAGGGCATCTGTACGCAGGCCGAAAGCACGATGGCGTCGATATCGCTCAAGTCTAGACTGGCAACGATCTCGGGCAGCTTGGCCGGGTCATGACGCGCCACGTCCAGGTTGTTGGGAATTTCCAGCGCCCGGTAGTCGACCACCTCGATGTTTTCCTGACGAATGTAATCCACCACCATTTCGGTCAGCGGCTTCATGTAGGGGGCTACCACGACTACGCGTTTGGCTTTCATGACGTGCAGGGCATCTACCAGGGCGCCGGCGCTGGTGACGACAGGCGTATCGCAGCCGTTTTCTTCAGTGCGGCTGCGTAGTCGCTTCTGGGACTCACGATGATAGCCCGGGCCCATGGACATGATGGCCACTAGGCAGGCGTACCCCATGACGTCCACGGCGGCATCGGAAAGCTCCAGCGCGCAGCGATCAGATTCGCCATCCATAGCGGCCAGTTCGTCCTTACTGACCGTTTTCATCCGCATGCGACTGGAGTGAAAAGTGAATCGCTCAGGACGAATTAATTGCCTTGCGGCGAGCATGGCAGGGATTTCCGTTTCCATAGTGATATTGGAACTCGGCACGATCTGGCCGATACGATAGGTCTTGGTTTCAAGCGTCATGGCAATCGGTCTCTCAGAGTGGGGTGCCGAGGAAGTCTTCGAAGGCAGTGAAGAAGCCTTCGAAGTCATCCCAGGGAATCATGTGGCCCGCATTCGCGGCGGTAGTGATACGAATCGACGGCAGCAGAGTTTGGATCTCTTCGCGATCCTCCTCCTGGATCACGCCGCCCTTGCCGGCGCAGATTAGAAGCGTCGGTATTTCAATAGCAGGGAGGTCTTGGTGGATATCCACGCTGTGGAACTCCTCGAACGCCTGCACGATAGCCGGTGTATAGCAAGTGTGCAGCCACTCGGCGCGCAGGCGCAGCTGCTCCTCGCTCCAGGTGGGGCAGTAGGTGCGCATGGTGTCGAGGCCAGCGCCCTGGGAGCAATCACGGATGGAGTCCACGTACCAAGGCAGCTTGCTGGGATACTCCCGGCGGCCGGGGCCGGAAACGGGCGGGTCGATCAGCACCAGTTTGTCGATGCCTTTTGCGCCACGCGTCATGGCGCGCAGGGCAAAGCGTGCGCCCATGGAGTGACCGGCGAGAATCACGTTTTCAAGCCCCAACGCTTCGATGAAAGCGATGACATCGTCGGCACAGGTGTCGATATCGTAGTCCAGATCGGGTCCCGTGGAGGAGAGCCCACGCCCACGAACGTCCAGCACGTAAGTATCGAAGTGACGGCCAAGGCGCTCGGTGACGAAGGCCCAAGTGACCGCGGGGCTTGTGATGCCCGGAATCAGCACCAGTGGCTGCCTGGTGGAGGCCGAGTCACCGCCAAAGCGCAGGTAGTGCTGGCGGATGTCGTTGGCGTGAATATTGGCGCCGTAGCGGTACGTACTGGTAGAAAGCGTGTCGGTCATGCCGGGTTCTCCTCGCTAACGGCTTCAGGCGTTTGCAGCGGCGTCTCGAACACGTCATAGCCGAAGACCCAGGCAGGATCTTCATCCTGGCGCAGCCAGGTATTGTCGTGGGAGACCTTCTGTACGCGGGAAGCCCGTTCGAAGCGATTGGTGCGGTAAAGCTCAAAGGCTTCACGATAGCCGTGGGCACCTACTTCCTCCAGACAGCGCACCAGCATGGCAGCATCCTCGATAGCCATGGCGGCCCCTTGGGCCATGTGTGGCTTCATCGGATGGCAGGCATCGCCCAGCAGTACCAGACGGTTGTCGTGCCACAGTGGTAGGGGAGTGCGTTCCAGAAGCGGCCATTTGGTGACCGTTTCGGTGCAATCGATCAATGCCTGCACCGTGGGGTGGTAGCCCTTGAAGGCCTCGCGCATTTCCTCCTGGGAACTGTCGACGAAGGACGTACCGTGACTCCACTCGGGCTCCGGTACACCGGTGACGTAGTAGTACTCTTTCTCGTCGCCGGTGACGAAGTAAACCATCATGTGACGGTCTTCTGACCACCACTTCACGCAGGCCTCGAAATCCAGATCATAGGCCTTGAGCTTTTCGGCGGAGATGATCGCCCGGTGCGCTACCCAGCCACTGTAGGTTGGTGCTTCGGACCCCAGTAGTTTTTCGCGAATTTGCGAGTTGACGCCGTCGGCGCCAATCACAAGGTCGGCCTCCTCTGTGGTGCCGTCTGCAAAGGTCATGCGCACTTTGTCGCCCTGATCGTCGACATCCATCAGGCGTTTGTTGAAGAAGAGGTTCTCCTGATCGAGTGTGCTGACCATCAGCTCGTGCAGATCGCCGCGGTGAACGGTGATGTAAGCCGCCCCGTAGTGTTCGCGGGCAAAGTCGCCAAGAGGAATGCGCGACTGATACTCGCCGGTCAGGCCATTACGGCTGAACCAGTAATTGGGATGCGAGCCCATGGAATTGAGCTTTTCCTCAATACCGATGCGCCGCATCACCTTCATCACGTTAGGCCCCAAGTGGATGCCGGCACCCAGGCGGGAAAACGCTGGCGCCTGCTCGTACACCTTGGTGGGGTAACCGGCCTGCTGTAGCAAGGCGCCAGCGGCGGCGCCGCCAAGGCCTGCGCCAATCACGGCGATGGTGGGTTTGTTATTCATAACGTAATTTCCCTCGTTTTATTGGCATAACGCACAGGGGGGGGCAATAGCCAAACCTTTGGAAGAGTCTTTGAAACGTTATAAAACAACGTATACACCATTTATTTTTTGGTCAAGAAAAAATAAACCTAAATCAGAATAAAATTACTAGCCACCCGGATTTTTGTGTAACCTTATATTAAATATATGTATTTTTATTTTTTAAGCTGTTTTAATAAAAAACTTGCTCGATGCGAGAGTAGGGTGCTATATGTTTTATAGTCGCGCACTTATAGGGTGTGCGCTATTTTTAAGCAAGTTGAGGCAGGTATGCACCATGCAGGTGCATCGAAGCTGGGAGCGACCCCGGTAGATTAGATATGGTCAAAAAATAATTAACAATTACCTTAGTGCTGCTAGTTAATAGTGCTAGTAGCTAATAGCGCTGTCAGTTAATAGTGCTGCCAGTTAATCAGAAAGCTCTAAATAAAAATTTGCTTTAACAATAATGATGATAATTCCCTATGACGCTGAAGCTAAAAGTGAATGGACAGAAGGTTGAGCTGACCATTCCGCCTACAACACCGCTGCTCAACGCACTGCGTAACGACCTGTTGCTGAACGGCCCAAAGTATGGCTGTGGGCTGGGCGAATGTGGTGCGTGCAGTGTGCTGGTGGATGGCATGGCTGCCAGAGCCTGCGTGCTCACGGTCGCCTCGGTGGTTGGACGTGAAGTGACGACGCTGGACGGGCTGGCCGATAAGGGCCGCCTGGATCCAGTCCAACAAGCGTTCATTGATGCGCAGGCAGCACAGTGCGGCTATTGCCTGAATGGCATGATTATCAGCATTCGCTCGTTGTTAAATCACACCTCGGCCCCCTCTTCAGAACAGATCGGGGCGGCGCTTGAGCATCACCTTTGCCGTTGTGGCACGCACCTGGAAATTTTGAATGCCGCCCATCGTGCCGTTGCCCTCAACGCTGCGGCGTTGGGAGACGCTGATGACTAAGCCCCATACCACGGTGCAGCCCCGCCAGGTTGCCTGGCCTGACGGTTTCGAGCACCTGCGCTACGGCGTTGTGGTGCGTCCGCCTTACTACCGTTGGAACGGCGAACATTTCACGTGTGACCGGTTGGCGCATGTCGATACCTCGATGCTGAAGACGTTGCCATATGACGCAAAGGCGGTGGTCGAGGGTAATTTTGTGGGGGTTGTGGCAAGTAGCATTGAAAACGCGCGCGATGCCGCTAAGTGTCTGGTTCTAAGCTGGCAGCCACACGGCCAAATATCGGCCGCGCCAACACAGCAAGTACGCGCAAGCGAAGAAAGCCGTAAGACGCCCGACCACAAAAAAACTGGCTTAGCTGATGTCGACGGTGACCACGTTGGCAGATATGAGTGCGACTACGGTTGGCCCAGCCGTATGCGCTGGGGAGAAACCGAAAGCTGGGTGGTTGCCGAATACCGAAATAACTGTCTTGAGGTTTGGACGCACACTACAACGCCACAAGCGCTGCGCCAGGATTTGAGTACCCTAACGACGCTGGGTATGGATCAAATAGCGCTTTATACCAGCGAAGGAGAACAGTGGGAGGGGGCAGAACGGCACGTGGCCAGCGGCCTTGGCCGCCATTGTGGTGACGATGCCGCCGTCGATGCTGCTTTGATGGCAAAAGCGCTGGGCCATCCGGTCGCGGTATGGCTGGATGCGCAGTACAGCACGGATGTTAAGGCATTGGGGCAGGCGCAACGCCTATCGCTAAGCGCTGTCTTTGGTGAAGGGGATTACATAGAGCGGTATCGCTACCGACAAGCGCATGCCAGTGGAGAGGTGGCGGCCGTCGGCCTGTTTCTGAGTGGGCGAGTCGCCGCACAAGGTGTTTCAGAGGAAGCCGAGCAGCCGCTATATTCTCCTTATGCCTTCCATAACGCCCATCTGTCGGCGCATACCGGGCGCCCCTCAGGGCAGCCGTTAAACGATACCCTGCTGGGTATTCAGCAAACGTTCGCCCGTGAGTCATTTCTTGATGAAGTCGCTCATGCGCTCGGCCAGGACCCGCTGGCGTTACGCCTAGGCTATCTTAACGACGCACGTGGTCGCGAGCTTATTGAATCGGTTGCCAAGCGAGCCAACTGGCAAGCAGATGCCCCTTCTCGTGAGGCATCGATTGATCTGTTACGGGGCCGTGGTTTGGCTTATGCACAGCTACCCGGCCGCCAGCAGCGTCTGGAAAGTGGCGTACGCTCTGCCTGGATTGCCGATGTCGAGGTTAATCGGGTTACGGGCGCTGTCCAGTTGACGCGACTGGTCGTGGGCCAGGATTCGGGTATTGAGGTTGATACAGCGCGTTTGCAACACACGCTTCAAGCGCGAGTGTTAGGCGAAGCGCGGCCGCTGCTGGGCAGTGAGCCGGCTTTCGATGAGTGGGGCGATGGTCGTTTAGAAGCCAAAAAAGAGTCGCCATTGGCCCGGCGCCAGTCTTCGTTTGAAAGACAGGTGGTGACGCCAAATGAAGCACCCTCGACGTTGCCGGCTAGCCTTGCGGATAGCGAGCTTTCACCTAGTGTCGCAGTTATCGCCAACGCGTTGTTCGATGCCACAGGCATACGTTTTCGGCAGCCGCCTTTTACGGCCAACCGGGTGCGGCAGGCGTTACAAGAGCAGGATCTGGAGGCATCTAAAGGCCGCAGTAGCCTGCTTTTATCCCGCAAAGGCATATCGCCGCGTCGCCAATGGCTGGCGGCCGCCGCTTTTATGACGGTTGCCGGTAGCGCGGCTATGGCTTGGCCCTGGAAAGGGGCGATTGCACCGGTCTCCCGGCCTGCGGCAACTCTTTATTCCGCTGAAACTATCGAGCGTGGACGGCTAGTGGCGGCGGCGGGCGATTGTGTCGCTTGCCACACCGTTGAAGGTGGCGCGACAAATGTCGGCGGCCATGCTTTTGACACGCCGTTCGGCACGCTTTACAGCACGAATATTACGCCTGATGAGACAACCGGGATCGGCCGGTGGTCGTATGCGGCGTTCGAGCGCGCCATGCGTCACGGTATCAGCCGTGATGGCCGCCACCTTTATCCTGCGTTTCCCTATACGGCGTTTGCCAAAACCAGCGATGCCGACCTTCAGGCGCTTTATGCTTATTTGATGGCTCAGCCTGCCGTATCGGCTCCTGCGCCCCAGAACGATCTATCGTTCCCTTTCAATGTGCGTGCGCTCATGGCGCCCTGGAATGCGCTTTATCACGATCCGAAACCGTTTCAACCGGACCCTGCGCAAAGCGAGCTCTACAATCGCGGCGCTTATCTTGCCGAAGGGCTGGGGCATTGCAGTGCCTGCCATAGTCCGCGCAATGCGATGGGCGCGGAAAAGGACGGTAAGTACTACTTTGCAGGTGCCATGGTAGATGGGTGGGAAGCGCCTGCCTTGAACACGCTTTCGCGATCACCCATTGGCTGGAGCGAAAGCTCGCTATACGACTACTTACGCCACGGCGAGTCAGCGTTACATGGCGTGGCCTCGGGGCCAATGGCGCCCGTGGTCGCCGGGTTGAGCGAACTGCCCGAGTATGATGTTCGCGCCATTGCTCATTATGTAGCGCAGCAGATGGAAGCGCCGGTTGGGGACAGTGAAGTACAGCAAGCCGACGCCCAGCAACGCTTGGCCGCAGCAGCGGTTAGCCCTAGTGGCATGGAGGAGGGCGAGCGCCTGTTTGAAGGTGCCTGTGCCGCCTGCCATCTGGATAACGGCTTGCCCTCGTTTACCCGAGCCCGAACATCGCTTGCGCTGAATACCAATCTGCACAGCGATCGTCCCGATAACGTTATTCAATCGATTTTAGGCGGTGTGCATGCTGACACCGTCCCTGGTGTAGGTAACATGCCCGGTTTTGCTGACAGCTTCAGCGATACGCAAGTCGCTACCCTGGCAAGCTATCTTCGGGCACGTTTCGCGCCCGGCGCACCTCCCTGGCAACAACTTGAACAACGTGTTGCCGCAATACGCCAGCCTCATCACAACAATACGCACTCTTCTCACTGACAATACAAAACGAGGTGGATCATGAAACGCAGCAAGTGGATATGGACAGTCTGGACAGTGGTTCTTTTGAGCTGTCTTGTGCCCTACACCCTACTAACGAATATTGCGGCCTGGTATGGCAGCTTTCTCTTCTGGACCTGCGCCGGGCTCGTGGTTATTGCACTTAATGTCTTCATTACCAAAGATTTCGAGGAGCACGACCATGACTGAGTCAATGATCTGGTGGTCAATTGCCATCTATCTACTGATCGCGGTCGGTATTGCTTTCCTCTCCCGTCAGGGACCGGCGGAAAGTATGTCGGGCTACTTCCTTGGCAACCGGCAGATGAACGGGTTTGTATCGGCGCTGAGCTACAGCGCTACAACCTATAGTGCTTTTATGATGGTGGGCTTGGCGGGGCTGACCTATGCCGGTGGCGTCGGCGCGCTAGGCTTTGAGATCATCTATTTTGCCGGTGTTTCTCTAGTGGCCGTTTTCGGCCCGCGTTTTTGGGCTGTCGGCAAGAAGTTTGGCTTCGTCACGCCCAGTGAAATGTTGGGAAACCGTTATAACAGTAAGCATGTCGCGATGGCTGTCGCGATTGCCAGCTGCATCTTTTTGATCCCTTACTCTGCCGTTCAACTGGCCGGGGTTGGCTACCTGCTGGACGGCATGACCAATGGTGCCATCACGTTTACCACTGGGGTGGTAATGGCAACGGTGATAGCCGTTTTCTTCTCCTATATTGCCGGTATTCGTTCAGTGATGTGGACCGACTCCTTACAGGCCTTGATGATGATCGTTGCCTCGACGCTGGTCGCCTTTTTGGTTGTTCAAGGGCTTGGCGGCTTCAGCGGCTTGTTTGGTACGCTTGTAGCTGAACATCCCACCTCGCTTAGCGTGCCGGGGTCAGGGCTTTTTAGCCTGGTAACCTTCTTGGGCTTGAGCATTCCCTGGTTCTTCTTCAGCCTATCCAACCCGCAGGTCAGTCAGCGTCTTTTCATGCCGTCGTCCTTGCGCTCTATGCGTCAGATGCTGATCGGTTTTCTGGTGTTCGGCTTCATTTATACATTGGTATCGGTGCTGTGGGGCTTCTCGGCGCTTGCTGCATTTCCCGACCTTGCGCGTGCCGACCTTGCAACGCCGGCGCTGCTCGCCTCTGACTTTATCCCGCCGGTTCTGGGTGTCATCGTCATGATCGGTATCATGGCCGCTGCCGTCTCAACGATCGATTCGATCATGTTGACCCTAGCTTCCATGCTGTCTCGGGATGTCTATGCCAACGCTAAACCGGGCGTGGGTGAAAAACGCCAACTGATGGTGGGCAAAATCGTCGTCCCGGTTATTGCTTTGTTGGCGCTGGGTTTTGCTGAGCTGCAGCTGGACTTGATCGCTGTACTCTCAGTGGCGGCTTCATCAGGTCTGGTCGCCATGGTGCCTGCCATTATCGGCGCTTTCTACTGGAAGCGTGGCACGGCCGCCGGTGCGCTGGCAAGCATCATAGGTACCAGCGTTTTCGTGCTGTTGATGTATGCCACGGGTAATTCCCTGCTGGGTTTACCGTCCGGTATCTGGGGCATCTTTGTCTCGACGGCCCTCTTCGTTGGCGTAAGCCTTGTAACCAAGCCGCATAAGGCCTCAACCGATGCCTTCCTGAACGCTATTTCCGAAGAGTTGGGACGCAAAAAGAGCGCTCCGGTCAGTGCGCCGTCATCTCAGAAAGCCGCTGTGTAGGACTATTCCTACCAACGCTATCTCTCGATAACCGTCTGTCTTGATGCTGGACTGGCAAATACAGCTAGCGTCAGTGCAGGGGTTACCGCCTTCACGTCATGCTGACGATATGCAGGAGTAGTTATGGATCACGCAAGCTTTACGGAAATCTGCCTTCACCAGTTGAAAATGTCCGGCGTTCAGTCCGATGAAAGGCTCATCGTACTGACTCAGGGCAACGACCGGCTCGATTATGCCGATGCTTTCATGGCCGCCGGACAACGTTTAGGCGCCAATATGTACCATATGCGCCTGCCGTCACCGCCTCTTGTGGGTGGTTGGAACGTCGGCACTACCGGGCTTGCTGCGATGCCCGAGGCGGTGGAAGCGCTCAAGAACTGCGATATGCTCATCGACTGTATTTTCCTGTTGTTCTCCCCTGAACAGATGGCCATTCAGGCGGCAGGCACGCGGATTCTTACCGCGGTGGAACCGCCTGAACTGCTGGCGCGTATGCTGCCAACCCAGGAACTCAGAGAGAAGGTCGAGATTGCCGCCGAGCTATTAGCTAAGGCCAAGGTAATGCGCATTACTTCCGCCCATGGCACCGACGTGACTTACCAGTTGAATACCTATCCAACGGTTGCCGAATATGCGTGTACCGATGAACCGGGCCGCTGGGATCATTGGCCCTCCGGTTTTGTGTTTACCGGCGGTGATGACGATGGTGTGGACGGCACCATTGTCGTGGCGCCCGGCGATGTCCTGTTGCCTCAGAACATGTATGTCCGCGAGCCGATCACCTACACCATCAAGAAGGGCTGGATTACCGGTATTCAAGGTGGCTTGGATGCCGAGCTGGTTAAATCCTACATGGACAGCTTCAACGACAAACGTGGCCTGGGCATGAGCCATGTTGGCTGGGGCATGAACCCTGATGCCAAGTGGCACCGTATGGTGCCCGGTGAGTTTCCGGGCGGGATGGGCATGGAGCCACGCAGCTTTTATGGCAACGTGATGTTCTCCACCGGCCCCAACAACGAATTGGGCGGGCCCAACGATACGGCCTGCCATCTGGATATTCCCATGCGCAATTGCTCGTTATTTTTGGACGACGAGCCTGTTGTGGTTGATGGCGATATCGTAGTAAAAGATATACAGATGCTTCGAAACTGACCGTTAGCGGGCAGTTCAATACAAAAGGCACCCCAGGGTGCCTTTTGACATTTGAGCGCTTCTTAAAGGCTCACTCCCACACGGCCAGCTGGCGGCGGTGAGTAACCTGAGCCTGAGTAGCGCTAACCGGCTGTAGCCACACCTCGGTGCCGGGTAGACACTGGGAGAGCAGAGCACAGGCGCTGGGAGTAATCGCGCCCATACGCGGGTAGCCGCCAATGGTCTGGCGATCATTCATCAAAATGATCGGCTGACCATCGGGCGGCACCTGTACAGCGCCCAGCGGGATGCCTTCTGAGATCACGCCGCTTACTTTACTTTTGAGTGTCTGTCCCGTAAGTCGAATGCCCATCCGGTCAGCGCGCTGATCAACGCGCCAGGGCTGATTAAATAATTGATAGAGGCTGCGGCCCGCAAAGAGGGCCGCCTGGGCACCTAGTACCATTGGCAGCCAACAGCGACCGTTGGGAATCGGCAACTGAGCGCTTGCTGGAAGTCGGCGTGGCGTCACGGACGCGCCCTGCCAATACAAGCGGTCATTGAGCTGTAAGGGTCTGCCATCCTCATAAAGCCCGCCCAGCTGCTCTCGGGCCGTGCAGGCGCGGCTACCCAATACGACTGGCGCCTCAAGCCCACCGGGGAAGGCGAGGTAGGCACGCAGCCCGGCACGTGGCTGGCGAAACGTGAGTGCTTGCCCAGGGCGTAGAGTGAAGGGCGCGTTAACTGCCAGCGGCTTATCATCAATACGCGCGTCAAGGTCGGCACCGGCCAACGCCAGGCACACGCTTGCGTCGGTTTCCAATGTCAGGTTGCCGCCCATCACAATCTCTAGCGCGGCGCTCTCAAGCGGATTGCCCAGCAGCCAGTTGGCCCAGCGAAAGGAGATCCAGTCGGCGGCGCCGCTTTGGGTAACGCCCAGGTGGCCGACGCCGAAGCGCCCGTTATCCTGAATAAGCGCAAGGGGGCCTGCCTGCTTTACGGTGATGCTAGCTTGGCTCATACGCGCTCCTCTAGCGGGGTCGTATCACCACCGGCAGCTTCAAATTCGGCTTGAGAGATGGCCTTGAAGCGTACCTTATCGCCGGGTCGCAACAGCGGTTCGCCGCGTTTTGCGTACTCAAAAAGCGGTACCGCCGTGCGGCCGAGAATATTCCAGCCGCCAGGCGAAAGCAGCGGGTAAATCGCCGTTTGGCGCTCGGCGATGCCTACGCTCCCGGCTGTCACCCGGCGTCGCGGGGTTTTCAGGCGAGGGGTGGCCAGGTCTTCATCCACCAGCCCCATAAAGCCGTAACCCGGTGCAAAACCAAGCGCAAAAACGCAGTAGTCGTGACCGCAGTGACGCGCAATCAACTGCTCAATACTTAACCCGGCGCCTTGGGCCACTGCCGGTAGTTCAGGCCCCACGCTTACGTCGTACCACACCGGGATCTCATGCAGTTGACCCTGCTGTGTATCGGCAGGCTGAAGACCCTTGAGAGCTTCGCGGATTCGTGACGTTGCCTCAACGAAGGTCATGCGTTGGCAGTCGTAGTGAACGAGCAGGGTCGTATAAGAAGGAATGAGATCGATCAGCGCATCGCTAAAGGCGTGGCGCAGGGCAGTGTCTGCGGCCATGATCCAGCCCATATTGCGCTCATCAATCTCATCAAAAAGACGCACCGTGAGGGCGTCCATGGCAGCGGTTTCCAGACGCAGTTTCACGCGATCTCCAACACCTTGAAGGCTTCACGGATCGCACGTACGGCGGCAATCGACTCGGGGTTGTCACCATGAACACAGAGCGTGTCGCAGGGAAGTCGCAGCGATGAGCAGTCGCGGGCCGTTAGAGCGTCGCCTTTAGCAAGCGCTATGGCCTGGGCCACGATAGTCGATTGGTCGTGGTGAACGGCACCCTGCAGGCGTCGCGATGCCAAGTGGCCGTTAGGCTCATAGGCGCGGTCGGCGAATGTCTCAAACCACAGTGTCACGCCCATGCTGGTGGCCAGTTCACGAAAGGGTTCAGGCATGGCCGTTGCCATGACCACTATCGGTAGGCGGGCATCAAAGGCTCGCACGGCGCGCATTGCACCTTCCAGCAATTCAGGGTTGGCGGCTATGTCGTTATACATCGCCCCGTGGGGTTTGATGTAGGAAAGCTCAGCGCCTTCCGCACGGCAAATACCGGCCAGTGCGCCGACCTGGTAGAGCATCATATCTTCAACTTCTGCCGCCGAGCAGGCCATGGAGCGTCGTCCAAAGCCGATTAAATCCGGATAGCCTGGGTGCGCGCCGATCCGCACCCCATGCTGAACAGCCAATGCCACGGTACGACGCATTACGTGAGGGTCGGAGGCGTGGTAGCCACAGGCGATATTGGCGCAGTCAACAAAAGGCATGACCTCAGCATCCAGCCCAAGTGTCCAGTTACCGAAGCTTTCACCCATGTCGCAGTTGAGCGTGGGGAGCTTTTTATCGGTCATTATTGACTCTCCTGGTGAGCGGTCGATCAGCATGGCGTGTTGGGCAAGGCCATCGTTTGGTAGCACTGATAAGCGCTTAAAATAGTTTCGTACTGCACTTGATGTGCCATTACGAAGTCGTCGCCATAAATCGTTTCGTCGGGATACTCGGTAATCAGTTGCAAAGGGGTTAACTGCTGCTCGTCACGTGTCAGTAAATAAGGAATATGGCGACGCGTGGAAAATTCCAGAGGACCAGCATGGGCTTCAAAAGCCTTAATCTGTCGTTGGTTATAGGCGACAAGACCCGGTACGTTTGCCAAGTGAGCGGTTACGCTCTCAAGCAGTGCGTTGGCTTGGGTTTCCCACTTTTGATGATAGCGAATGACCAGGAAGAACCCTTTCGGAATGGACCATAGTTCAAAGTTACGCGGCACGTAGCCGGTCAATGGGCGAGTCCACTCGTGGGCGGGATAGCCGTGCAGGTTAATGTGCAGGTAAGCATCACTTAATGCTTTGGCACGCTCGCGGATAGCTAGCTCAAACTCGCCGTTGGCGGGCTGTGCCTGGAGGTCGTTGCCAAATGCGGTATAGCGTGCAGCGTGATGCATATGGGTCGGCTGCTCGGCGACCAAGCGCTGTTGCAGGCGATAGCCATCAGGATTCTCAAGGGGTGAAAGTACAAAGTGTGCCTCAGCCTGCTGCGCCAAGTCGCGCCCGGCCCGAAGTGCGCCAACGATACCAGACGGCTCATTGGCGTGCTGCGCTGCGCTAATCATCACGGCACGATCGCTGCCTGGACGGTAGCGTGCGGAGAGTTGTCGTCCGCTGCGGCTTTTAGTGTGGATTGCTTCGCCGCCTAATGCCTCCAACTGCGTGCTGATTTGGCCAACGCTCAGCGGGTGGGAGGCCGTATCGAGCTCAACCTCTGCCTTGGCGGGTGCCTCTGTGGTATTCAGCGGACGCAGGGTAATGTTCAGGGAAGGAGATGCGTCCGGGCGAGTCTTGATTTCAGGCACAATTTGGCCCGGCTGAATCGAACGATCGCCGAGCGGTAAGCCTGCAAGGTGCTGATAATACTCCAAAAGCGAAAAGTATAATTCTTCATGCAGGGCCTCGGCCAAGCTGATGTGCTCTAGCCCAAAGGGTAAGCATGTATCCTGGCTTGGCAGCGTAACGCTGATATTTAGCTCTTCAAAGTACGGCTGCTCGGTGGGCCAATCAGTTCGGGTGACAGCTTCTATCGCCGCCTCAAACAGCTTGGCGTAATCACAGGCGTAAAAAGCGCTTTCGGTGTTGCCATCGCCAGTGCTCCACTCGACCCAGCCGCAAGGAGAGAGTTGCCAGGTATTGATGTGGTCCAGATGGTGGCGGTTAGGGGCCGCGACACGGACCTGCTCTTGTGCGCCATCGCTATCGGTAAGTGTCAGTTCGTAGTGGTAACGTCGGGTTTGCGTGTCACATGCTACGGGTTCCCAGCTGAGTGCTACGTTGGCATCAAGCAGTCCTGCCAGCGGGTAGGCTTCCAACAAAAAACGCTGGGGCGTTTCCAAAGGTGCTGGGTAGCGGATATGAATAGCCCGTAGCGACCGCTCGGGCAGTACCTCAATAACATAGTGCACCAAGGGCTTATAGGCGCTGTAGAAGTGCGCCTTAATGCCATGTTGTGCAAGTGTTTGCTCAGCCTGCTGACGTGCGGCGAGGTCATCAAATACCCAAGCGTTAAGCGTATCGCCAGACGACAGCACTGTCTGGTATTGTGAAACGATGGCATCTACGCTGCGCTCAAACGAAGTCTCCAGTAATGTGATCATCGTGATGTCCGCCCAGTAGGATCAAGGGTATCGCGTAGCCAGTCTCCCAATAGATTGAGACCCAGCACGGTGAGCAAAATCGCCACACCAGGAAATACGCTGACCCACCACGCGGTTTGCAGATAAGTACGGCCCTCTGCCAGCATGCCACCCCAGCTAGGAATAACGGGGTCAACTCCCAAGCCCAGGAAGGTTAGGCTGCTCTCCAGAAGAATGTTGTTGGCGACGTTAAGTGTCATCAGTACAACAACCGGGCCAAGCAAGTTCGGCAGCAAGTGCTGAAAGAGAATTCGCCAGTCACGCACACCAATGGCCTGTGCCGAGAGAATAAATTCGCGATCTTTAAGTGATAGCACCGAGCCGCGTACCAAACGAGCGTACTGCACCCACTGTGAGATGATGAGCAGAATGATCATGTTGGTCAGCCCACCACCGATGACGGCGATGAACGTAATGGCGAGCAGAATAAAGGGCAGCGCAAGCTGCACATCGGCAAAGCGCATCACGAGCATATCGACAATGCCGCCATAATAGCCCGATAAAAGCCCCATAATAATACCCAGCACTACAGCACCTAACGCGGAGTAAAAGCCGACCTTAAGCGATATTTCACCACCGATGACCACGCGTGCTAATACATCGCGTCCCAGTGGGTCAGTACCTAACGGAAAGCTACCGTCGACCAAGGGAGGCGTGAGGCGCATGGCGAGATTGATACCGCTGCCGCCGTCTGGAAATAGCCAGCCTGATAGCAGAACGGCCAAGGTGATGCCGCCCACCAACAGGGCGCCCATGATAAATTCAATACTTTTAAAATGTCTTAGATCCAGAGAGTTTGCCGACATAATGATACCTAGCTCTTGCGCACGCGGGGATCAACAAAGCCATAGGCGATATCGACCAGCAGGTTGATTGAGATAATCATCAGCGAGAGGACGGTGATAACGCCCTGCAGTACGGGGTAGTCGCGGGCAGCAACAGCATCAAAGGCCAGCGTACCCAGCCCAGGCCAGTTGAAAACACGCTCAACCACAACAATACCGCCCAGTAGGCCGCCGAATTGCAGGCCGAAGTAGGTAATCAATGGAATAGAGCAGTTGCGCAGTGCGTGCTTATAGAGCACTACAGAATTGGATAGGCCTTTAGCACGCGCCACCATGATGTACTGAGAGCGTAGGGTTTCCAGCATGGTTGTTCTGACCAGACGCACGTTGGTTGCGGTAAGAATAATGCCCATGGTCGCCGCCGGCATAATGAAACTCTGCCAGCCCTCCATACCGCTGGGGGGCAGCAGATTAAAGGTAATGGAGAACACTAATACCAGCATGATAGCTAGCCAAAAGTTGGGGAAGGAGAGCCCCACCAGCGAAACAATCCGAATGACCTGATCGGGCCATTTACCGCGTGAAACAGCGGCCTTTACTCCTAAAGGAATCGACAGCGCAATTGAGATGAAAAGGGATGCAAAGGCCAGCGCCAGGGTGGCTGGTAGGGCGCGGCTAATCAGCTCGCTTACGGATGTGCCGCCCATAAAGCTGCGTCCCATGTCACCTGTAAACAAACCTTTTAAAAATTCCAGGTACTGCACTAAAAACGGTTGGTTGAGTCCAAGAGCCTCGCGAATACGCTCCAGGTCTGCTTCGGTAATGCTGCCTGCACCTTGGGCGAGCATAACGGCCGGGTCGCCGGTGAGGCGAATCGCAAACGACACGATCAACGTGACGGCTACAAGCACAAACAGCGCCTGTAGCAGTCGGTAGAAAAGAAACTTGGCCACGTGGCCTCCCCACTCAAAATAGGCACCGCCGCCCACAAGGACGACGGCGAATTAGGCTTACTCGCTGACGTCGACGTTAGTGAGACGTATCCGGTTATCAGGTGCTGGCTCAAAGTTCTTCACTCGGCTACCCACACCGTACAGCGCATTTTGGCTATACAGAGGCATCTCCAGGGCACGCTCTTTGGTATAACGTGCGATGAACTGCAGCAGGGTTTCGCGCTCTTCGCGGTTAGTAATGCCGCGTTGAGCGTTCAGCATCTCATCCAACTGGGCATCGCTGTCGTAGGGGTTCCAACGTTCGCCAGTGTGGTACATCAAATACGCAGTGTTATCGAAGTCAAACGTCCAGCCTCCCCACTTTTGCTGGAACATTGCGCCGGTACGTCCCGCTGGAATAATGTCATTAAGCAATACGTTGGTTTCGTAAGGTTGGATAGAGACATTAAGCCCAACGCCTTGCAGGTAGGAAGCTACTACTTGAGCGACTTCGGAAAAGGTAGAGTCGTTTCCGCGTACATCAATCTGCAGTGAGGTGCCAGGTTCAACACCCGCTTCGGCGAGCAGTTGCTGGGCGCGCTGCGGATCGAAGGGGTAGGGGTCAAGCGAGGGATCAAAGCCAAACGACTGGCTGCCTTGGAAGCTGGCGATAACATTGCCTTCACCTGCGAGTACGGCGTCGACGATCGCCTGACGGTCAACCGCCATGATAATCGCCTGACGTACTCGCTCATCGGCGGTAATGCCTGACTGGGTATTAAAACGCAGAGCTTCTACCGTAGGAGAAGCGACGCTGACAATCTCCGCATTAGGATGATTATTGATGGATTCGATCATGCCGATCGGAATAGTGGGCGGTAGTACCAAGTCGACTCGGCCGGACTGTAGCTCGGCAACGGCAGTGGAAGGCTCAGAGATAAAACGGTAAGTCACACTGTCGAGCTTGGGTGCGCCACCCCAGTGATCCGCAAACGCTTCCAGCTTCACATCAGAGCGTGGTGTGTAGTCGACTAATTTAAAAGGACCGGTACCGACAGGATGAGTATTAAAGTGGTCGTCACCATGCTCTTCAATATAGCCAGGCGGTACGATCATCGCGCCATACCCGGCCAACTTGGTGAGCAGCACGGGATCCGCATTATATAAGAAGAAATCAACGGTATAGTCGTCAATGATCTCTACATGAGAAATAGCCGTGTAGTTAGAGCGTTGTGGCCCGCGTGAGCCCTCTTCTCCGAGCAGACGGTCGAAGGTGAACTTAACCGATTCAGCATTGAACGGTTCATCATTATGGAAGACCACGCCTTCACGCAGCGTAAAGCGGATGCGCTTACCATCATCCAGCTCTTCCCAACTGGTGGCCAAGCCTGGTACTAACTCAAGGTCGGGGCCTCGGTAGGTCAGACCATCGAAGATGTTAGTGGCCACTGAGGCCCAGTTCACCAAAAAGGTGTCAATCGGATCCCAACTGCCCGGATCCTGCGGTGAGGCTATAGTGATTGAGCCCGCGTAGCTGGTGCTTGCAGCAGCCATGGCAGCAGCCAGGGTGCATGCTTGGAACAGTTTTGTCTTTTTCATTAGTATCATTCTCCAAGGGCTTGTTATTTGTGTTAACAAAACGAGCAATTACAGGCGGGACGACGTGCCGCTACGCGACACAAAATGTCCTGCCGCTACTTCATCCAACGGGTAAATGGCGGGCTCGTCGCCTACTTTACGGATGGGACTTGGGATATCACCCTCCAATAACAGATGCTTACGGTGGTGAAGTGGATCCGCTACCGGGACGGCAGAAAGTAATTTTTGGGTATAAGTATGCTTGGGGGAGTCAAACACCTGTTGGCGTGACCCCATTTCAACAATTTGGCCCAGGTGTAGTACGGCAACGCGATGACTCATCTTTTCTACTACGGCCATATCATGGCTGATAAAGAGATATGCCAACCCCTCTTCACGCTGTAGTTGCATCATGAGATGAATAATTTGTGCCTGGATAGAGACGTCCAGTGCTGAGAGCGCTTCATCGGCAATAATAAGCTTGGGTTTAGACGCTAGCGCCCTAGCGATACAGATGCGCTGGCGCTGGCCGCCGGAAAACTCATGCGGATAGCGCTTGGCATGCTCTGGCTTAAGGCCAACCCGTTCGAGAAGCTCACTCACCCGTTGCTTAATACGTTTGCTATCACTTATTAAATAGTGGGTGTGGATGGGTTCAGCAATGGAGAAGCCTACCGTTTTGCGCGGATCTAGCGATGCAAAGGGGTCTTGGAAAATATACTGTACTTGCTGACGAAGCGTCATTTTCTCGCTGCGGGACATCTGTGAGACAGGCTTCCCAGAGAAAATAATGTCACCACTGTTGCTCTTTTGTAACTGCTGGATAGTGCGGCCAATGGTCGACTTTCCTGAGCCAGACTCACCTACCAGCGCCAGTGTTTCGCCTGGAGAGATAGCGAAGCTAACGTTCTCTACGGCATGGACGCGATGGCTAACGCCTCCAAAAAAGCCTTTATTGATATCGAAGCGCGTTACCAGATTTTCGACGCGTACTATCGGTTCCTCCTGAACACGAACCGTATCCTGAACGGTAGGTTCACCGTGGGTAACGATCTCTGTGCCGTCAAAGATAACGAGTGGGTCAGCGCACGGGAGCGCTTGTCCTTTCATGCTGCCCAGCGTAGGCACAGCCGCTAGAAGGGCGCGGGTGTAGGCTTCTTGAGGATGCTTAAAAAGAGGTTCAACATCCGCTTCTTCAACCTTTTCTCCATCACGCATGACAACTACATGATCGGCAATTTCAGCGACCACGCCCATGTCATGGGTGATGAAAATCACTGCCATGCCCAGTTCTTTTTGCAGGTCGCGAATAATCGTTAGAATTTGTGCTTGGATCGTGACATCCAGTGCTGTCGTCGGTTCATCGGCGACCAGTACCTTGGGCTTACAAGCGAGTGCCATTGCAATCATAACGCGTTGCCGCATGCCGCCAGATAGTTGGTGGGGGTAGCGCTTTAGCAAGGACTCGGCATCGGCCAATCGCACTAAGCGTAATAGTCGCAGTGCTTCTTCTTGTGCTGATGCTCGCGTGTAATCACCGTGAAGTAGCAAAACTTCGGTGATTTGATCACCAATCGTGTAAACCGGATTAAGCGATGTCATCGGCTCTTGAAAGATCATGGAAATATCCTTCCCACGGATCTTGCGCATCTGGCGATCAGATAACTGGGTCAGGTCGACAGGTGTGCTATCGACGTTTTTTTGAAAAAGAATACTGCCGTTGGCAATGGTGGCATTGAGATAGTGAACCAGACCCATGATAGCCAGTGAGGTCATGGATTTACCTGACCCGGACTCTCCTACGATCGCAAGCGTTTGACCGGGGTAGAGATCGAAAGATAGGTTCTTGACGACTCGGTTTGAGCCGAAGGCGATATCTAACGAATTAACGGATAGCAGCGGGTAGGGCGGTTGTGATGGCACAGAGTGTTTACCTGTATTTTTTATGTAATTTATATAGAAATTATCCGTAAGATGTCTGCGTGTCAATCGTGCAGTGTTTATCCCTTTCCTATTCTGTAAGCAACCCCGGCATTGATAACAAGTTGCCAAACATCCGAAACTACGTAGAGTATGGTTCCCTAGCGAGCGATCAAGCAGCGTAAATATATGTTTACGAACAAAGACAATGGATATGTTAGCGATGATAGAATCAAGCCAGACAGTAGTCAGTAGTCGAGAGCCGATCGTCTCTTCGGAGCACTTATCTCATAAGGCTCACGAACTCTCGGAATTTGAATTTGGCGTTATTATTTCGAGCCATGCGTTTAATCGTTGGATGGTGCGTTGCATGGCGGCGACCGGATACCCTGAATTGAGCGCTCTGGATGTCCTGGTGTTGCATCGGGTGAACCATCGAGGGAGAGCCAAGCGCCAATCTGATATCTGCCTGGTACTTAACGTGGAAGATACGCATACCGTTACTTACGCGCTTAAAAAGCTAACCAAACTTGGCTTGGTGATAGGCGAAAAGCAGGGTAAAGAGACGTATTTCAGTACAACTGAACAAGGAGGCGGTGTGTGTAGCCGTTATGCTGAAATACGAGAAACATGCTTGATTGACTCACTCGCTTCCATGGGAATTGAACGGGCCGAAATCAGCCGCGTGGCAGGTATTTTGCGCGCCATGTCAGGTCTTTATGATCAGGCCGCGCGAGCCGCTGCTTCTTTATGAATACACTTTATGATCACGTAGCGGTTAAAATCAACTTCAATTAGGCCCACTTTTATCGATCGCTGATATCTAATGCTTTATTTTATTGCTGTTTATTTGAAATGTTTCGTCGACGAGAAAAGATAAGGGTGAAAATAACAATATACTTAAAAAACAGGTCGCTTAATCACGGCCTGTTTTTTTAGCATGGGTCAAAATGCGGTTTATCTATTTTTTATGCTTGCGTACTAGCCCTGATCGCTTGGCATCAAGAGAAGCATCCCGTCGGATACGCTCTTTGGGACTGGTGTTGTCATTGGGGTAGCGCAATGAGATTAACGCTTGTTTTTGGGCTTCTAGTTGAGAACCAAGCGTCAGCGTGTGCTGAAAGAGCAGTTGATGAGCTTCCGCCAACAGGGCCGTGCTATCGACCTCTATGGGCGTATTCATGTTCATCACATTGGCAATCAGGCTGGTCTGATGCTGAACATTATAAAGCACTTCGTCGAGCTGCAGCGTGTCGGCATAGCTAACGGTCTTGAGTTGATATAACAAGGCCGCCAGTTGAGATGCTGGGTTGTTGGATAGCCAGGCATCGGCAATGGGCCCTGACAAACGAAGGCAGAGAAGTGCTTTATCACTGACTAAAAAGCTTTCATGGCTTTGGCGTATGGCCATTGCCGCGTGATTGGACATTCCCCATTTAGAAGCTAACCAAGCGCCAACCAGCGTATGGTCGCAGCCAAAGCAGCGTTGCTCTGCTTGCGTTATCTCAGTATGCGATAAGGAAGTATCGGTATAGAGTTTGTCGGCTTCTTCAGGGTAGGCTGCCTGTAACGCTAATATGCCAATATCCTGTAGTAGCGCCTGTGTAAATATGCTGCCACTTTTGTCAGGACATAGCTGCTCAGCCAAATAGCGGGCTACCAGGGCCGCAGTGATGGTGCGTTGCCAAGCCTGATGACGATTAGGCGCTTCTTGAAACAAACTAAACCCTAATATAACAGGCAGCGTTGCGTTTATACCAAGACGCTGCATGGCTTCAATACAGGTTTGAACAGGTGGCGCTGAGCGCGTGTAATAGGCGCTATTCGCGAGCGCAATGAGGCGCAGTGTTAACGCTGGATCGTGCTCAATCGCTTTGGCGTAATCGCTCAAGGTTGAACTTGATGAACGGGCTATATCAAGCACTTTAAGCGCTACAGACGGTAGCGTTGGTAGGCTCTTGCACTGTAAAAGTGATTGGCTCAAAAACGCTGGCAGTTCATCAGTCAGTGTTATGTAGAGCGTATCGACTGATACTAAAGGGCCCGTCATGGGATAATCTCCTTGTGTGTTGTCAGCGTAGCGGGCAGCGGCTGTCAGTACTTTCGTTAATCATATACCCCGTAGGCGTCGACGTCTTCCATGCTGATGCAATGAACAGCGCTTGTACAGCGGGTGAGTAACAACGAATGGCTTGCGGTTGTCATCTTTTTGCCATGATTCGTGGCATATCCTACGCGCCGTCAATCCGCGACGATAGGAGTGCTTTATGCGGCTGGCCTTGTTTGACCTTGATGATACTCTCTTGGATGGAGATTGTAGCGACCGCTGGAATTTATGGATGTTCGAGCAGGGTTGGATCAGCAACGCCGAGACCTTTCTCGCCCGGGCTGAGCAGATGCAGCAGGCCTATCATGCGGGTCAATTAAAGCTGGAAGAGTATCTGGCGATGACGCTGGCGCCGCTTAAGAACAGGCTCGTTACTGACGTAGAAAAAGAAGTAGAGCGCTTTGTTGCGACGCATATTCAGCCGCGTATATTCGCTCAAGCCTTGGCATGCCTGGCGGCTCATCGTCAGGCGGGTGATACGTTAGTGTTGATTTCTGCCTCGTCGCATCACTTGGTCGCACCCATTGCCAAGATGCTGGGTATCGCCCACGTGCTGGCGGTGGACCTAAGCATTGATAAAGAGGCAGAAGAAGCGCGTTATACCGGTGAGAGTGAGGGCATTTTCTCTTACCGCGGCGGTAAAGTGCTGCGCTTGCAGCAGTGGCTAACGGAGCACCAGATTACCCCCAGCCACACCATGTTCTACTCGGACTCCCGCAACGATTTACCGCTTCTGCAATATGTCGATTACCCCGTGGTGGTTAATCCCGATCCTGTGCTGGCTGAGGTCGCGAGCCTTGAAGGGTGGCAGAGGCTGGACTGGCGAACCTGGCCGCTACCAGGTTGTCAGTTGTAAAGACACTCTACGCAAACAATTGTATTGGGAGACGTTCACCTCTTAAGGCGCCAACGCCTGCCAAATCAAATTCATACCCACCAGGAACATGGCCAGTATAACCAGGCGATAAAACCACTGCTCATTAACTCGGCTTTGTAGCCAAAGGCCGCTGCGCACGCCTACCCAAGCGACCGGCACCAAGAGTAGCGATGCCCAAGCACTGGTCATATTGATTTCACCAAGCCACAGGTACGGGCCCAGTTTAATCACGTTAACCGCGGTAAAGGTGACAACGCAGGTGGCGATAAAGGTCTCTTTAGGCAGTTTTCGAGGCAGTAGGTAAAGATTGAGTGGTGGGGCGCCTGCATGGGCAATAAAGCTTGTGAAACCACACACGCTGGCGGCAGGCAGCGCCCAACGCGTAGAGATAGGCTTGGCGGCCAATGGCTTTAACAGCATATACGCAGCAAACACCACTGAAATACCCCCCAACACCAGGCGAACGCCCTGTTCGCTCAGGCTGCCAAAGAGTAGCGTGCCCACTGCAACACCGACGAAGAGCCCTGGCAAAAATCGCCATACTTCGGCCATGTCATGCTTGCCCCACCATGCTTTCACTGCCAATACGTCCATGACCAGCAGTAGCGGCAGCAATAGACCTGCGGCCTGCGTGGGACTAATCACCAGTGCCATCAGCGGCACCGAAAGCGTGCCAAAACCACCAGCAAAGCCGCCTTTTGAGACGCCCGTCAGATACACCGAAAATCCGATCAATAGCCAAGCGATAATGGAGTAGTCCGGCAGCATGGCAATTCCTAAAAAGCCCGAAGTTGAAACGCTTAACGCGAAAACCCCGCGCAGGCGGGGCATGGAAGGATAGCATCTGGTGAGCGTTGCCAGGCACAGAGCAGGCCGATTTAGCGGTTAATCAACCACTCATGGTCGGGGTCATTGTGAAATTGCCAGGCGCGTTTAGGCCCTGCCATCACGTTCAAATAGTAGAGCGAGTAGCCATGAGGCGCGCCCACTGGATGATAGCCTTTGGGTACCAGCACACAGCAGCCGTTTTCCACGGCCATGGTTTCATCAAGCGAGCGGTCGTCGGTATACACACGCTGAAAGGCAAAGCCCTGGGAAGGATTGATGCGGTGATAGTAAGTCTCTTCCAATAATGACTCGTGAGGCAAGTTATCCACATCGTGTTTATGTGGCGGATAGCTCGACCAGTTACCCTCAGGCGTAAACACCTCCACCACCAGTAAGCTATCGGCGGGTTCGTTTTCCGGCAAAATATCGTGCACATGACGAACGTTACTGCCTTGTCCACGGGTGCTTTTTTTGATGCTATCCGGAGCGATCAAGCGCGGTGCATGGTTGCCCTGCCCGGGAGCTGCACATACCGCAAGCTCCAGGTCGGTGGTGGCTTCTACCTGGTAGCTTGCGCCATTGGGCAAATAAACGGCGTAGGGTGGAATCTGTTCAAAGACATCCATCCGCTCGCCGATATCTTCAAAGTGGTGCTCGCCGCTGACGACATTGGCACGCCCGGTTAGCAGTACCAGGCAGACTTCCTGGTCACCTGTGCTGGCTTCAATTCGTGCCCCCTTGGCAAGCGTGTGGACCCGAAAGCCAACGTGTTCCCAGCCCGCTGAGGCCGGAGTTACGTCGATGATAGTGCCCTGCTCATCAGGGGCGGTGGGGCGTACCAGTAGTGAAGCCATATATCGCTCCTTCTAAAAGCTAGCGTTTTGAGTGCTGCTAACCGTTTTGAGTAGGTAATTGGTGAGCAAGAAAAAATTGAGCGGATGTTTAAACCGCTGCCTCCAGCAGTATTTTGCGCCCCTCTCGCCGTGAATGTTCCGCCGCATCAGCTAAACGCAGGGCTTCCAATCCGTCCTGAGCGCCTGCTAACGGTGCACGGTGCTTTTTCCAGGCATCCACAAAATCATTAATCTCTAACCGGTAGGCTAGCGCATAGCGCTCCAGGAAAAACCACTTAGGCTTTTCTTCCACTTGGCCAGAAGTGCCTGTAAAGCGCAGCCGTGTATCGCTCTCGTTTTGCGCCTGCAGCATGCCTTCGCTTCCGAAGGCTTCAATACGCTGATCATAACCATAGCAGGCGCGTCGAGAGTTGCTGATTTGGCAGAGCTTTCCGCTCGCAGTGGTGAGCGTTACCATGGCAGTATCGACATCGCCTGCTTCGCCAATGGCTGGGTCGATCAAGCAGCTACCCACCGCAAAGACGCTTTCGATTGGCTCACCAAGGAGCCAGCGCGCCATATCCAGATCATGAATCATCATGTCGCGAAACAGCCCGCCCGAGTCACCCACGTACTCAGCAGGTGGTGGTGAAGGGTCACGGCTGATGATCGTCAAGGTTTCCAACGCGCCAATACGCCCCTGAGCAATCGCTTCTTTAAGCGCTGCAAATTGAGGGTCGTGACGGCGGTTAAAGCCGAGCGCGCAGGTGACGGGATGTTCGCTAAGCACTTGTAGCGCGTCCCGAGTGCGCGCCAAGTCAAGCGCGATGGGCTTTTCGCAGAGAATCGCTTTACCTGAGCGTGCCGCCCGCTCCAGGTACTCCGCGTGCGTTGGGGTGCTTGAGGCAATCAAAACGGCATCAATGGTAGCGTCTGCAAAAATTGTATCGACATCAACGGCGCGGCTACCGTACTGCATGGCCAGCGCTTCGGCAGCG
This sequence comes from Halomonas sp. AOP30-A1-24, assembly GCF_052378165.1. Classification (NCBI taxonomy): domain Bacteria; kingdom Pseudomonadati; phylum Pseudomonadota; class Gammaproteobacteria; order Oceanospirillales; family Halomonadaceae; genus Halomonas; species Halomonas sp. AOP30-A1-24. The sequence continues at coordinate 16,160 of NZ_JBQSXL010000011.1, read as the reverse complement.
GGCGAGTGGAAATCAGCCACCGCGGCGAGGGTAATGTCAGGGTGTAAATCGATGGCTTGGGCATGCACCTTGCCGATGCGCCCAGCGCCGATGAGAGCGAGTTTCATAATCCCTCCTGTTTTGTTCTTGGCATTCAGGTGTGTTGGATTGTTGGGTATTACGTGTCTTTTTCTATGTTTATGTCTTTTATGCCTATGTCGGTGCTGCCGTAGCGCTCTTTTCGCGCGCCTTGTCTTGGCGTACTCCTAAAGAAATCGCCAAGGCCTGGGTCAAACATAGTGAGGCGGTCAAGCCGCGAAAACTCTTCACTTCTGCCTCCTGAACTACAAAGACAACATCTGCCAAACGGGCGAGTGGGCTTAAGCTTGAGTCGGTAATCACGATAATGGGCAAGTTACGCTGCTTGGCATATTCACACGCTTGCTGGGCCTCCTCAGCATAGGGCGAAAAGCTAATTGTCAGCAGGGCGTCGTGCTGGCTCATGGCGCGCAGCTGTTCCCGGTACATGCCTCCCAGGCCGCCCACCAGTAAGGCGGGTTTATCCACATGGGCCAAGGCATAGGTCATATAGCTTGCAACCACAAAGCTACGCCTGGCACCCATAACGTGAATCGCATGCGCTTTTTCAAAGATATCCAGTGCTTCTTCGAGGCTTGCAGGGTCAATACGGCTCGGTAGCTGCTCCAGTACGTCGCGATTGGCATCCGCAAATTCCCATAGCAACTGTGTGCTATTCGGCGTTTCTCCCGTCGCGCTACGCACTGCACGAATACGTTCGGTGTAATTGGGTAGCTCATTCACTAAACGGCTACGAAACAGCTGCTGCATTTCGGAAAAGCCCTTAAAGCCCAAACTGTTGGCCAAGCGAATCAGCGTAGAGGGTGTGACATCCGCCTGTTCGGCAATTTTAGCCACGGTGGCTAGCGCTACCTCTTGAGGATGATCAAGCATGAAGCGTGCTGTTTGCTGGAGTCGTTTGCTCAGCGAGTCGTACTCGGCAGTGAGTAACACTTCCAGCTCACGATAACTTTGTGGTGGCTGCTGCATGAACGTTCCTCAGCGTTTAATCGTAGGCCACTGGGCAATCATTCCCAGTGGCGAGCTGAAATGCAGTTTAGTTTATTGAAATGAATATTCCATTAATACCAAAGTTTAGAATAAATAATTTGGTGCTTTTGTTTTCAGAATCTATATTTCATAGCGCCAAGGCATTTAATGCCACTTCCAACCAATAATGATAATGCTAAGAGGAATTAATTATGGCACGTCTATCTTGTGGTATAGCGCGATGGCTATCAGTTGCTGCCGCTGCTGGTTTGATGAGTTCTGCCGTGTATGCAGAAAGCAGTCGCTTCGTCATGGTAACGCACGGTGTCCCGTCTGATCCCTTTTGGTCCATTGTAAAAAATGGCGCGGAAGCGGCGGCTGAAACGGTGGGTGCAACGCTTGAATATCGAGCACCTTCTACGTTTGATATGGCCCAGATGCAGCAACTCGTGCAGGCGGCGATAGCCTCCGATCCCGATGGCTTGATTCTGTCTTTCACCGACGAAAATGCCTTGGGCGGCGTTGTCCAAAGCGCGGCTGATAACGGCATCCCTGTGATTACGATCAACTCGGGTGGCGACGTGGCACGTAATTATGGCGCCCGGCTTCATGTAGGACAAAGCGAATACGAGGCGGGTAAGCAAGCGGCTGAACGCATGCAGGAAATGGGCGTTGAAAAAGGCGTCTGCATCAATCATGAGCAGGGCAACCAGGGACTTGACCAGCGCTGTGATGGTTTTGTTGACGGTTTTAACGGCAATGCCGAGCAGCTCGCGACAACGTATGACCCTACCAGTATTCGCAATGCCATCATTGCCTACCTTAATCAGAACGAAGATGTTCGAGGTGTACTAACGCTTGGACCGCTTTCCGCCGAGCCGATGATCCGCGCCATGCGTGATCAAGGGGCAACCGATATGTTCACGCTTGGCACCTTTGATCTTTCTCCCGGCATCCTGGAAGCCCTTGAAGCGGGCGAGTTGGATTTTGCGATCGACCAACAGCAATACATGCAGGGTTATTTACCCGTCATGTTCCTTGATCAGTTCGTTAAGAACGGCCTGCTACCGGCAGGTGACGTAGCCACCGGCCCCGGTTTTGTAACCCAGGAAAACGCCGCCCAGGTCGTTGAACTGAGCAGTCAGGGTATTCGCTGAACATTACCTATTCAAAAGGCTCGACGGTGTCGAGCCTTGGGAGTCGATCGCTATGAATTCCAATGAAGCCAAACAGCCTGCTACGCCAGCGGATGTTCCCCAGGACGAGCGTATCCAGCGAGTCTCGTTTTGGAAGAAAGCGCTAAACCGGCCGGAGCTGGGAGCCTTGGCGGGGGCTGTTTTGGTCCTCTCTTTCTTCATTGTTGCCTCAAGTGGCACCGGCATGTTTACGCCTGCGGGGATCATTAATTTTCTTGAAGTAGCCGCTCAGCTCGGCATTATTGCCACCGCTGCGGCGCTACTAATGATTGGCGGCGAATTTGACCTGTCGATTGGTTCAATGATTGGGTTGGCGGGCATTCTGATCGCTATCCCTGCCGTGGAGTATGACTGGCCGCTGTGGGCTGCTATCTTGTTGGCGTTTAGCTGTGCGGGCCTGGTCGGTTGGATTAACGGCAACCTGGTTAATCGCACTGGGCTGCCTTCCTTCATTGTAACGCTGGGTTTCCTGTTTATTCTGCGTGGCCTAGCGATCGGTGTCAGCCGTTTACTCACCGGGCGGACCCAAGTGGGCGGGGTGCACGAACATATCCCCGGCGATTGGTTTGCAGCGCTCTTTTCGGGTGAAGTCGCGACCGGGCTCTTCAGTTGGATGGCCACCAATGGTTGGATAGCGACCAACTTTGCGGGTAACCCCGTGGTTTCTGGCATTCCCGTCTCTATTGTCTGGTGGCTGGGCCTAACCGCCTTGGCAACCTGGGTGCTGTTGTGTACTCCTTACGGTAACTGGATCTTTGCCAGCGGCGGTGATGCTAATGCGGCACGCAACTCGGGCGTGCCGGTGCATCGGGTCAAGATTTCGCTGTTCATGTTTACCGCCTTCTCCGCGACTATTTTTGCCTGCATCCAGGTGATGGATACCGGCTCAGCGGACACTATTCGCGGCATGTTGAAAGAGCTTGAGGCCATTATTGCCGTGGTGATTGGTGGGGCTTTGCTGACCGGTGGCTACGGCTCTGCCATTGGCGCGGCGCTGGGTGCACTGATCTTCGGCATGGTGCAGATGGGCATCTTTTACACCGGTGTTAACACCGACTGGTTCCAGGTATTCCTTGGCGTCATGCTGCTGGTGGCCGTGTTGTTCAACAATTACATGCGCAAAAAAGCAATGGAGGCCAAGTAATATGACGACACGTACTCCAATGATCGAAATGCGCAGTGTCAGTAAGCACTTTGGCAGTGTCATTGCTTTAAGTGACATTTCCATGCAGGTGTATTCCGGTGAGGTAATGTGCTTGCTTGGGGACAACGGTGCCGGAAAATCCACACTGATCAAAACGCTTTCCGGTGTCCATCAGCCTACCCATGGCGAAATGCTTTTGGGTGGTGATCCGATGCATTTTAAATCGCCTGCTTATGCGCTGGATGCCGGTATTGCGACGGTTTTCCAGGATCTGGCGATGGTGCCTCTGATGTCGATTACCCGTAACTTTTTTATGGGACGTGAACCCACCGTAGGCTGGGGGCCGTTCAAACGTATTAACTGGAAATACGCCGACCGGATCGCCAAAGAAGAGATGTCAAAGATCGGTATTGATGTACGTGATCCCAGCCAGCCTGTCGGTACCCTTTCCGGTGGCGAGCGCCAATGTGTCGCCATTGCTCGAGCGGTTTATTTTGGGGCCAAAGTGCTGATTTTGGATGAGCCCACATCAGCGCTTGGTGTCAAACAGGCCTCGGTGGTCTTGCGTTACATCGCTAAAGCACGCGCTGATGGGCTGGCGGTCATCTTTATCACTCATAACGTCCATCACGCTTACCCCGTCGCTGATGCGTTTACCTTGTTATCACGTGGTGGCAGCTTGGGCTCCTATCGTAAAGAAGACGTTACCCGCGAAGAAGTGCTCAACATGATGGCCGGTGGGGCTGAACTTGAGAGTCTGGATGCCGAACTCGCCGAGTTTCAGCGCTGCGACCGCGAAAAAAAAGCCGGTAGCGATGCCGAAGGCCAGCCCGGCTCTATAGCCGGTGGAAGAAGTACTGATGACCCCGTCAAGGAACATGTGGCAGGCGGTTACTAAGGAGTCATGATGAGTATACCCACTTCATCGTCGCCTTTTACGCTCGCCGTTTGCGCTGAAATGGTCTTCTGCGATCAGCCAATGATTGAGCGTGTTAAGCGTATCGACGAGCTAGGTTTCAACGTAGAAATTTGGGACTGGACTCGACATGACATTCAGGCGCTGGCCAATAGCGGAGCAGTGTTCTCATCCATGACCGGTTACGTCTCAGGCACCTTGGCAGATAGTGCTGGCGCAAATGAGCTACTGCACACGGCGGCTGCGTCGGTCGAGGTAGCCAAGCGACTTGGTATTCCACGCCTTAACCTGCACGGCACTGGGTTGAATACTGAAGGCCTTCCCGTAAAACCGTGCTACCAGTTGACCGGAGCCATGTGGCTCAAAGCGCGTGAAACCTTGAACCGACTGGCGGATTTAGGTGAACAGCACGGTGTCACTTTTGTGCTGGAAAATCTCAACACCGACGTTGATCACCCCGGCGTACCGTTTGCACGCTTGGTGGATGTGCTGACGCTTGTAGAAAGTGTTGATCGCTCCAGCCTGCGTATCATGTTGGACGTTTATCACGCCCAAATTGGCGAAGGTAACCTTATTGAGCTGATCCAACGCTGTGCTCCCTACATTGGGGAAGTGCAGGTAGCCGATGTGCCGGGGCGCTGTGAACCGGGAACTGGCGAGATTAACTACGCGGTCATAGCCCGCACGCTGAACGATATAGGCTACCGCGGCACGGTGGGGCTAGAGGGCTGGGCATCAGGTGATGATGAGCTTGCACTTGAAAGATTCCGAACGGTCTTTTCACTTTAAACGCCACTGTATGCCCTCTGGAAAAGTGTCTATCGGCAACTGCCAAAGCACTTCTATAAACCCGGGACCTGGTACTTGATACTCAGTACCACCACGAGTGACGTGGGGAGACGTTAATGCTGAATAATAATGGACAACAACAGCCGCTTGATCTGATTTGTTTGGGGCGTGTGGCCGTTGATCTTTACGCCGAACAAATTGGTAGCCGATTGGAGGATGTGGCGAGTTTTGCCAAGTACCTGGGCGGGAGCTCCGGCAATGTCGCTTATGGTACTGCGCGCTTAGGGCTGAAGTCGGCCATGCTTTCACGGGTAGGCAACGAGCAAATGGGCCACTTTGTACGTGAAGAACTTTCGCGAGCAGGGGTGGATACTTCCGTGCTACAAACCGACCCTGAGCGCCATACGGGCCTGGTACTGCTGGCCTTGAAAGACCGTGAAAGTTTTCCGCTGCTGTTCTACCGTCGCGATTGCGCAGATATGGCTATCGATGCTGCGGCCATTGATCTTGACTTTATTGCGAGGGCCAAGGCGCTTGCGATCACTGGCACTCACCTTTCAACCGAAACCACCCGAAAAGCGTGCCGAAAGGCGCTGGACGCAGCGGCCTACGCGGGCGTTAAACGTGTGCTGGATATCGACTATCGCCCTGTGCTGTGGGGGCTGACCCATCCCGGTGATGGTGAAACCCGTTTTATTGCTGATGGCAAAGTAACCACTGATCTCCAGCAATGGTTGCCTGATTTTGATCTGATTGTCGGCACGGAAGAAGAGTTTCACATTGCAGGCGGTAGTACGGACACCCTGGAAGCCTTACACAACGTACGCCGGGTAAGTGCGGCCACGTTGGTGTGCAAACTGGGCCCATTAGGTTGTGTGGTGTTTGAAGGGGATATTCCGCCACGTATCGAAGACGGCATTTTGGTCGAAGGGGTACAGGTTGAAGTGCTGAACGTACTGGGCGCGGGCGATGCCTTTATGAGCGGCCTGTTGCGGGGCTGGTTGCGTGATGAGCCTTGGCAAACCTGTGCTCAGTACGCCAATGCATGTGGTGCGCTGGTGGTGTCTCGCCATGGATGCGCGCCTGCTATGCCAACCGAGGATGAGCTGTTTGATTATCTGGCACGCCGTGATGATGTACCTCGGCCGGATGTAGATAAACGTTTAAATCATCTGCACCGTGTAACAACGCGTGTGCCCGTTCAATGGCCTGAAGTGCTTGGCTTGGCCTTTGATCACCGCCGCCAGCTCACTGACATGGCGCGCGATGAGCAGGCGGAGGCCACCCAATTACCCAAGCTTAAAAAACTTCTGGTAACGGCCGCCGAGGAGGGCGCAAAACGCGGTGGCCTCGCCACACCAGCGATTCTGGTCGACGATGTATTTGGCCAGGATGCCCTCAATCAGGCAAGCGGGCAGGGCTGGTGGATTGGCCGCCCCGTTGAGCTACCCGGCTCACGCCCGCTACGTTTTCAGCATGGCGATGACTTGGGCTCATGCCTGCGTCATTGGCCCCGCGAGCAGGTTATCAAGTGCCTCGTTTTCTACCACCCGGACGATGCCTTACCCCTGCGTTTGGAACAGGAAGAGCGCCTTCGCCAGCTTTATCAATCCGCCTGTTCACAAGGTCTGGAACTGTTGATTGAAATTATTCCACCGGCCGATATGACCTGTGATGACACAACGCTGCCGCGTAGCCTGCAACGGCTTTACAACCTGGGAATTCGCCCCGACTGGTGGAAGCTGCCCATGATGTCTGGCGCTGCATGGAAAGCCGTTGGCGAAATTATTAACCGTGAAGACGCTTACTGTCGTGGTGTTGTCCTGTTGGGGCTGGACGCACCTATGACGGAAATGAAGCAGGGTTTTATGGAAGCGGCCAGGCACCCTTGCTGCAAGGGCTTTACCGTAGGACGCACGCTGTTTGCCCAGGCAAGTCGCGAATGGTTGGCAGGCCGTCTTGATGACGTCAGTTTGGTACAGCAGGTGGCCTGCAATTATGCCGAATTGATTCACGCATGGCGGCAGTTACGAAATAGCCAGCCGCAAACGTTGCCCTATACGGAGGAGGCGTGAGATGAGAACGATCCGACTCACCATGGCCCAGGCGTTAGTCAAATACCTGGCAGTTCAACGTATTGAAATAAACGGCACTGATGTACCGTTGTTTGAAGGGGTCTTTGCGATTTTCGGCCATGGCAATGTGGCTGGTTTGGGTGAGGCGCTTTATCACGTCAAGGAAACGCTGCCGACGTATCGCGCCCATAACGAGCAAACCATGGCACATGCGGCGATTGCTTTTACCAAAGCGAACGGGCGAAGGCGCCTGATGGCCGCGACCAGTTCCATTGGGCCAGGCGCGACCAATATGGTGACGGCAGCAGCACTTGCCCACGCCAATCGCCTTCCGGTTTTGTTATTACCGGGCGACACGTTTGCCACGCGTGCTCCTGACCCGGTGCTACAGCAGGTCGAACATTTTGGTGATCCGACGATCAGTGTTAATGACTGTTTTCGTCCCGTGTCACGCTATTTTGATCGCATCAGCCGCCCTGAGCAGCTGCTCACCAGTCTGCCTCAGGCGATAGCCACGCTACTTGACCCTGAACACTGTGGCCCGGTAACGCTTGCCCTGCCGCAGGATGTGCAAACATTTGCCTACGATTATCCAGACGCCTTTTTTATCCCCAAAGTACACCGCATTCGCCGCTCGCCACCTGTGCTTGACGAGTTACAGCACGCCGCTGTCGCACTTAAACAGGCAAAGCGGCCGTTAATCATTGCTGGGGGTGGGGTGCATTACGCCGATGCCTGCGAAATGCTGGCGAACTTTGCACAAGTGCACGGTATCCCTGTCGCCGAGTCACAGGCGGGAAAAGGCGCGTTAGCGGATAGCCATCCGTTCGCCGTAGGAGCGATTGGTGTCACCGGTAGCGCTGCCGCCAACCGTTTGGCTGAACAGGCGGATGTCATTTTAGCGATTGGAACTCGCTTGCAGGATTTTACGACTGGATCCCGGGCGCTGTTTGAACGTCGTGAAAAAACGCTTATAGCCCTTAACGTTGGTCGTTTTGATAGCCTCAAACATCACGCGATACCGTTTATCTGCGATGCGCGTGTTGGCTTACAGCAGCTTGACGGTGAGCTGGGGGAATGGCGTGCTTCAGATAGCTGGCGAGAGCAGGCAGGAGCGCTAAAGCGTGAATGGGCTGACGTGGTTAAACGGGTGACGGCAGATAAAGGCCTTCCATTACCCTCCGATGCTCAGGTAATCGGCGCTGTTAACCGCCAGGCAGGGGACGACGTAACCGTGGTGTGTGCGGCTGGCGGGCTGCCGGGGGAACTGCATAAGCTATGGCAGTGTTCGGGTCCTGGAAGCTATCACGTGGAGTACGGCTTCTCGTGCATGGGGTATGAGATTGCCGGCGGCTTGGGCGTCAAAATGGCTAAGCCTGAGCGCGAAGTGGTCGTCATGGTTGGCGACGGTAGTTACCTGATGCATAACTCAGAGCTCGCCACCTCGGTAATGTTGGGCCATAAGCTGATCGTCGTTGTATTGGATAATCGCGGCTATGGGTGCATTAACAGGCTTCAGCACGCAACGGGAGGGGAAGGGTTCAATAACTTGCTTAAGGATTGCCGCAGTGTCGAGGCGGGCGCACCCAAAACCGATTTTGCGGCCCATGCGAAAGCACTGGGTTGTCAGGCGGAATCGATTACGGGGATTGCCGCGCTGGAGCAAGCGCTGGTGCGTGCCCGCCAAGCAGCCACTACCTATGTGATTACCTTGGACACGGACCCGATCCCCAGCACCGAGGAAGGCGGCGCCTGGTGGGAAGTGGCCGTACCCGAGGTCTCTTCCCGGGAGCAGGTCACGTCCGCTTATCAAGGCTACCGCGATGCCAAGCAGCATCAAGCGCGCTGAGCCTGCTTAATCATCCAATAACGATAAGGATACATGCTATGCCAACCGTCACGCTGGGGATCAATCCACTCACCTGGACCAACGATGACTTACCCAGTTTGGGAGCTTCGACACCGCTGGAAACCTGTTTGCAGGAAGGCCGCGAAGCGGGCTTTACAGGGTTTGAACTAGGCAACAAGTTCCCGCGAACACCGGATGCCTTGGGTAAGGTGTTAAAGGATCATGAGCTGGCCCTGGTATCCGGCTGGTATTCCGCCCATCTGTTGGAAAGAAGCCCTGAGGAAGAGATTGCGGCCGTTCAGGACCACTTGAACCTGCTCAAGCAGTGTGGGGCCAGCGTTATGGTGTTCTGTGAAGTATCTCGGTGCGTGCACGGTGACCAACAGCGCCCTCTTTCTCAGCGCCCCCATCTTTCTGAAGATGATTGGCAGCGTTTATGCAGCGGTCTGGATATCGTTGGAGATTATCTCAAGTCGCAAGGCATTCAACTGGTATATCACCACCATTTAGGCACGGTGATTGAAAGCCAGACAGACGTTGAACGTTTGATGGATAGCACCGGAGAAGGCGTAGGGTTACTGCTTGATTTTGGACATTTGCGTGGCGCAGGGGGTGATCCATTAACCATCGCCCAGCGCTACAGCACACGTATTCACCACGTGCACTGCAAGGACCTACGCTTCCCTGTACTTGAAGCTGTGCGTAACCGTGATAAAAGCTTTTTAAATGGCGTGCTGGATGGTCTTTTTACCGTGCCTGGTGATGGCGATGTGGATTTTTTACCGGCGTTAACGCATCTGTGTGATCAGGGTTATCAGGGCTGGCTTGTTGTTGAGGCAGAGCAAGACCCCGAAGTTGCTCACCCATTGACGTATGCCCGCTTGGGCTACCGTAATTTGCACGATCTTGCCGAACAGGCAGGCTTCGATGTTGCCAGTGCCACTTATTAGTCGGCGCCACGACCATCCGTTAAACAGGAGCTTGCATGAAGACGTTATCCCATTTCCTTAACGGCCAGCTTACATCGGGCAGCAGCGAACGCTATGCACCGGTGTATAACCCAGCGACCGGAGAGCAGAGTGCCCAGGTCATGTTGGCGACCGCCGATGAAACGCGTGAAGCCGTGCGCATCGCTTCTGACGCCTTCACGGAATGGTCAAAAACACCGCCGCTCAAGCGTGCACGCATTCTGTTTAAGTTTAAAGCGCTGGTCGAAGAGCACATCGACGAACTAGCGCGACTGATTTCCAGCGAACACGGCAAGGTGTTTTCTGATGCCAAAGGTGAAGTGACTCGGGGCCTTGAAGTTGTCGAGTTTGCTTGCGGTATTCCTCACCTGCAAAAGGGCGAGCACTCCATGAACGTGGGTACCGGGGTGGATAGCTACTCGATGATGCAGCCGCTGGGCGTCTGTGCAGGTATCTCGCCGTTTAACTTCCCCGCCATGGTGCCCATGTGGATGTTTCCCATTGCGCTGGCTTGCGGCAATACTTTTGTCATGAAGCCCTCTGAAAAAGATCCCTCAACGCCGCTACGCCTTGCGGAACTACTCACAGAAGCGGGCCTGCCCGATGGCGTCTTTAATGTCGTCAACGGCGACAAAGAGTCGGTCGATGTGCTGCTCACCGATGAACGGGTCCAGGCGGTCAGTTTTGTCGGCTCCACGCCGATTGCCGAGTACATTTACGCGACCGCATCGGCCCATGGCAAACGCGTTCAGGCGCTGGGCGGGGCTAAAAATCATATGGTGATTATGCCCGATGCGGACCTTGATCAAGCGGTGAGCGCGCTGATGGGAGCAGCCTATGGGTCTGCTGGCGAGCGCTGCATGGCTATTTCCGTTGCGGTTCCGGTGGGTGAAGACACGGCGAATCGTTTAAGAGAAAAACTGGTTGCTGAACTGGCTAATTTGACCGTCGGACCGGGCCTGGTCGATGGCCCCGACAATGATATGGGCCCGCTGATTACCCGTGAGCATCGCGATAAGGTCGCTGACTATATCCAGGTAGGCGTTGACGAAGGGGCCGAGTTAGTGATTGACGGCCGCCAGGCCGATATCGAGAGTGCGGGAAATGGCTATTTTATTGGTGGAGCGCTTTTCGACCATGTGACGCCAGCCATGCGCATTCACGCTGAAGAAATCTTTGGGCCCGTTTTATCCATTGCCCGTGCTGCAAGCTTTGATGATGCCGTGGCGATGATTAATGCGCATGAATACGGCAATGGCACGGCGATTTTTACCCGCGATGGTGACGCCGCACGTCAATTCTGTGAGCAGATCCAAGTCGGCATGGTGGGCGTCAATGTTCCTATTCCCGTACCCATGGCATTCCATAGCTTTGGCGGCTGGAAGCGTTCTCTGTTTGGCCCCTTGCATATGCATGGCCCCGATGGCGTGCGTTTCAATACCCGTATGAAGACGATTACCCAGCGCTGGCCAAGCGGTATTCGTGAAGAGACCAATCACTTTTCAATGCCCACTATGTAATGGCTAACGAAGGGTAAAACTAACGCCGAGCGCTGCTCGGCGTTTGCTTATGGCCTGCCTTGTTCACAGGAATAATGACAATGAAAACGCTCACTATTGGTTTAATCGGAACAGGTTTTATGGGCAAAGCCCATGCTATTGCGTTTAATGCAGCGCCCAGTGTCTTTGATCTGCCTGCAAAACCGGTTTGTGAACTGCTGGCGGACGTGAATCTTGAGGTAGCGCAAAGCCGGGCAAATGCCTGGGGGTTTGCTCGTGCTACTGATAACTGGCGCGCACTGGTGGCGGATAGCGCCGTCGACGTTGTGGATATTTGTGCCCCCAATTTTTTGCATAAAGAAATGGCCTTGGCAGCCATTGCGGCGGGTAAGCATGTTTATGCTGAAAAGCCGTTGGCGCTCAGCACGGCTGATGCGCAGGAGATGGCCGCGGCTGCCGAACAGGCAGGCGTCAAAACACTGGTCGGATTTAACTACATTCGCAATTCAGCCACACAGCTGGCACGCGATATTGTGGCAAGCGGCGAAATTGGCGAGTTGATCCATTTTCGTGGGCGGCATAATGAGGACTATCTACTTGATCCTCAAAAGCCCCACGATTGGCATACCCAGCGAGCCACCGCCGGTGCTGGCGCCTTGGGCGATGTAGGCTCGCATATTATCAATATGGCCGAGTTCCTGACCGGTCAACGCATCACTTCGGTGTGTGGTCAGCTACAAACGGTGATTGCCATGCGCCCCACAGCGGATGGCACAGGTATGGCTAAGGTTGAAAACGATGACCAGGCCCAAGCAATGTTGCGCTTTAACAATGGCTTGATTGGAAATATTGAAACCTCACGAGTAGCGGCAGGCAGAAAGATGGGGCTTGCCTATACGCTGACGGGCACCAAAGGAGCGATTGTCTTTGATCAGGAACGTATGAGTGAGCTGCAACTCTACCGCCACGAAGCGAATAGCGGTCGACGCGGGTTTACCACGCTGCTGACCGGCCCTGAACACCCTGACTATGCCGCCTTCAGCCCTGCACCCGGCCATGGCTTAGGCTATAACGATCAGAAAATTATCGAGGTGCGCGATTTGGTGGAAGGTATTATCAACGACCGCCCGCTCTACCCTGATTTTCGAGAGGCCGTGCGTGTGAACCGCTTGATCGATGCCATCGAAGCATCGCATCAGGCGGGGCGTTGGATTGAAGTATAACTGTTAATCTCTCGGAAACCGGGCTTCCAATTCAGCAACCTGTTCAGGCGTCAGCACACGCGGGTTTTCGCCGCGCAACAGCAGAAACAGCTTGGCCGTTTCTTCGAGCTCTTCGGTGGCATACACTGCCGCTTCAAGATTTTTACCGGCGACAACCGGGCCGTGGTTGGCGAGTAGCACGGCGCTGTGCTTGCCTGCTAGGCCGCGTACCGCTTCGCCCAGCTGTTGGTCGCCCGGGATGTGGTAAGGCACCAGGGGAAGCTTGCCTACGCGCATGGCGTAATAGGCGGTGAGCGGCGGAATGCAGTCGCAAGGGTTGATACCCGGCAGGCAGGAAACCGCCACCGAATGCGTGGAGTGCAGGTGCACGATAGCGCCGGACTGAGGGCGCTCATCGTACATCGCCATATGCAGAAACTGCTCTTTGGTGGGCTTATCACCGCTGATTAGCTGGCCTTGGGTATCCAGGTGCGAGATGCGTGCAGGGTCCAGACGGCCAAGGCAGGCGTTGGTAGGCGTCATCAGCCAGCCGCCGTCATCCAGGCGCACGCTGATATTGCCACTGGAGCCCATGGTCAGGCCACGATCGAACAGCGATTTCCCCAGCGTGCTGATCTGTTCACGCAGGCAGTTCTGGTCGTGAGTACTCATACCAATACCTCAAACGCTCGTGTGAAGAAATCCATACTGCCAAAGTTGCCCGATTTGAGTGCCAGGGAAAGTGGGGCCTCGCGGTTGGCAAGTGCCGCCTGTGTCCAGGGCACGCCGGGATCGATCTGCTCGCCGATACGTAGCACTGAAATGCCCAGGGCAGACACCACCGCTCCTGAAGTTTCGCCACCGGCAACTACCAGTCGGCCAACGCCTTCATTGACCAGAGTAACGGCAAGCTGGCTTAACGCTTTTTCGACGATGAGGCCGGCCTTATCGACGCCCAGTTCCACCTGAGCAGCCTTGACCTTTTCAGGATCAGCTGAGGCATAGATCAAGGCAGGTGCATCTTGTTCAAGACGCTCGAACGCGAAGGCCAGGGCTTGTTCCCATTGTTTGTCGTCTTTCGCCAGAGCCTGCGGGTCAAGCGCAAAACCAGCGCCAGGATGGCGTTCGAGGAAATCAGCAACCTGGGCAAGCGTTGCCCGTGAGCAGCTGCCAGACAGTGCCAGCATGTTACCCGAGGCGGGTTGAAGACGCCCGGGCTCGGCTATCTCGGCAAGCCAACCCTGTTTGCGGTACTGGGCAGGCAGGGCTTGGCCTAGCCCCGAACCGCCGGTTACCAAGGGCATCGTTACCGTTGCCTCCGCCAAGACGTCCAGATCGCTGTCATCGACGGTATCGCAAATCACGTGGCGTACGTTTTTAGCCGCCAGAGCGTCAAGGTGTTGGCGAGTGGCTTCGGCCCCTTTGGCTAGCGTGGTGCGGCTGGCCAAGCCAACGGAGTGGGAAGTCTGGCGCGAAAGCACGCGTACAAGATCCGCATCGGTCATGGGTGTCAGCGGGTGATGCTGCATGCCGCTATCGTTAAGCAGGCGATCGCCAACGAACAGGTGCCCTTGGTATACCGTACGGCCATTAATCGGAAATGCCGGGACCATCACGGTTTGCGAAATGCCGAGTCGATCAAGTAGTGCATCGGCAACCGGGCCGATGTTGCCCTTGTCGGTTGAATCAAAGGTTGAGCAGTATTTAAAAAATATCTGCTGGGCACCCTGTTCACGCAGCCACTCAAATGCCGCCAGTGAATCGGTGGTGGCCTCATTAACCGGACAGGAGCGCGATTTAAGCGCTACTATCACGGCATCCACGTTGCTTAAATCGGGCGAGGTGGTCGGCACCCCAATAACTTGAACGCAGCGCATGCCGCCGCGTACCAGGTTATTGGCAAGGTCAGTGGCGCCGGTGAAATCGTCGGCGATAGCGCCCAGTACGATGGTCATAGCATTCTCCAGGATACGGGCTTCAGGTAGTGGCCTTGCGACGTGCGCGCTTGATCAGCGGCGTAATCAGCGTGACGGCCAGCAGAAGGAAAGCAATACTCAGCAGTGTGGCGCTGATAGGACGCTCAATAAAGATGCTGAAGTCGCCTTGTGACATGGATAGCGCACGGCGCAGCTCGCTTTCTGCGATAGGGCCCAATACCAATCCCAAAATGATGGATACCAGGGGGAAGTTGATCTTCTCAAGCAGATAGCCCAACACGCCAAAGCCCATCATCAACCATACATCAAACATGGAGTTGCGCACCGAATAGGTACCCACGATGCAGCACATGATAATGATGGGGCCGAGTGCGGAATAAGGTACATTCAGCAACTTGGTAAACAGCACGATGAACGGCTTTGAGAAAAGCAGAATCATAAAGTTGACGATAAACAGCCCGGCAAAGACGGCGTAGATCAAGTCACTGCTGGTCAGCATGAACATTGGCCCAGGCTGCAGGCCGTGCATGATAAACGCGCCTAGAATAACGGCTGTAGTGCCGCTACCCGGAATGCCCAGCGCAAAAAGTGGTACCAGTGCACCCATGGCCGCTGCGTTATTGGCAGACTCAGGGGCGGCAATACCTTCCGGCGCACCCTTCCCAAATTTCTCGGGATGCTTGGACCAGCGGACCGTTTCGCTATAACTCACCATCGCCGCGGTACTGGCACCGATACCCGGCAGGATACCGATGATGACCCCGATAATGGATGAGCGCGACAGGGTCATACCGATTTGGCGCAGGACAGGTAGATCGAAAATCTTGACCTTCACCTTTTTCAAGGGCTGATGGCTTTCATGGTCCAGCGTACGTTTCATGACTTCTGAAACGGCAAACAGACCCACAATGACCGGAATCAAGCCCACGCCTTCGGCCAGATTAAGATTGCCAAAGGTAAAGCGGCTGGTGCCGGTGAGCGGGTCAATACCAATGGTCGCAATGAATAGGCCTAGCGCCGCACCAATCAAGCCAAATATGAGGCGACCGCCTAGTGAAGCCACCACGGTTAAACCGAGTACCGCCAAGGCAAAGTACTCAGGAGATGAAAACTTCAAGGCCATCTTGGCCAGCATGGGCGTGAATATAATAAGCGCGACGGTGCCCACAAGCCCTCCAATAGCGGAGCTTAAAACGCCGATACCCAAGGCTTTGCCTGCCTCTCCACGCTGAGTCATGGGATAGCCGTCAAACGCCGTCATGACCGCTTCAGGAGTGCCCGGGGCACGGTATAGAATGGCCGTAATCAAACCTGAAAAGACCGTTGCTCCATAGATGGCGGTCAGTACCATAAAGGCTGTGGTCGGCTCCATGCCATAAGTAACCGGCAGCAGGATAACCACCAGAATAACGCCGCTAACGCCGGGCAGTGCACCACCGATAAAGCCGATAAGCACGGCAGAGGTTAAGAGCAGTAGATTGAGTGGCTGCATCACCACGGCTAACCCAGCCAAAAAATGTTCTAGCATGGTCGACTCC
>NZ_JBQSXL010000010.1:0-134408 GCF_052378165.1 Halomonas sp. AOP30-A1-24 | reverse complement strand
GGACGCCAAATCCGGAGTTTGATGCCTTTCTCTACAGGCATCGCCATTTGGTAGAAAACCTCTTTGCTCGGCTGAAGCACTTTCGCAGCATTGCCACTCGCTTTGAGAAGCTGGCACGAAATTTCAAATCCATGGTTTACCTGGCGTGCACCTTCATTTGGTTGAAAATGAAATGAGGACACGCCCTAATCCAAGGCAATACTTCACTCCTGCGCGCAACAGGTCATGTCGCGATTGCTAAGTGCTTAATATTAATTGTTTAGTGACTGCGCTTGCGCATGGTGAGCTGTAATAACGCACCGCTTGCAGCAAGCGCACCGGCACTTAACGCAAGCGTCCAAAGCGGAAAGGCACTGGCAAGCATAAGCCCGCCTACCGCCGCCCCAATCGCGCTACCCAGGTAAAGCGCTGACTCGTTCAGGGCTACGGCGAGATTGCCATCGCCATGTGGTTTGCGAACGTGCATTAGTGCGTTATTTTGCGGCACCTGTAACGCCCAGCCGACGGCTCCCCATAGGGCGATAGGCACAAGCGCAAGCCATGGATGCAGAGCTGCAGCAATTGGCAGGCTTATCAGCGAAACGGCCAAGACCAGCATAATAGCCAGGACAACGCTGGAGCCTTGGCTTTTATCCACAATCGGACCAATTAAAAAGCTGCCCAAAATCCCGCCAACGCCCCAAACCCATAGATAAAGTGCCATAGAGGGAGAGCTGCCAGACGTCGATGCTGCTATAAGCGGTGAAATAAAGGTGTACATACCAAGGCTTGCTACGGCAGCTAACAGCGAGACAGCTAGAATGGTCATGGTCGCGGGGTGCTTCAAAATGACCAGTTTGCGCCGCAACGATATAGAAGGCGCTGCGGGAATATTGGGGAGCTTGTAGTACAGGCCTGCCAGGGAAATTGCGCCGAGCAGTGCAATCAGCCACATGGCTGAGGCCCAGCCCAACTGTCCGGCGAGCAACAGACTAAGCGGCACGCCAAGCACGGTGCCGCTCGCCATCCCGCCCATAATCATCGCGATGGCGTTGCCGCGCTGCGTTTCAGGTACGAGTGCCGCCGAGGCTGCAATCCCTAGCGCCAGATAAACCCCAGCTCCCACGCCAGCGAGTGCTCTCCAGGCCATCAGCATGACAAAACTTGTGGTCAGCGCGCTTGCCACATTTGCAATAACGAACATCGCCAATGCGATGATTAACCCTGTGCGCTGCTGATGACCCGGCAGGAGCGCGACCACGATGGGGGAAACCAGGCCATACGCCAGTGTAAACGCCGTTACCAGTTGTGCCGCCATGGCATCTGATACTAAAAAAGCATGAGTAATCAGGGGTATAAGGCCAGCAGTAACATAAGACGCCATCCCCAAAGAAAAGGCGCCCAAGGCAATTAAGTAAATCGATAGTCGAGAAGAAAGTGCCATTAGGCTCTCCAGTCAGGCTCATACATTACTTGGCATCCGTATCTTGCAGACGGCTCCAAGCGGTGAGGGCGCTATTCTGGAGAGGCTTTAAAGGGGGTACAATTTAACTATTTATACTATTACTAAAGGCAACAAGATGGCGGCAGTACGTTCGTTAAACCGCACCCGAACCGAGCTTGGGGAATTCCTGCGTAGCCGGCGCGAGCAGGTAACACCTGAAGAGGTTGGCTTGCCCGTGGGTAAGCGGCGGCGCACGCCTGGCTTACGCCGCGAGGAAGTCGCGGCACTCGCCGGGGTTGGGTTGACCTGGTACACGTGGCTGGAGCAAGGGCGCGATATTCGTGCCTCGGCGGATTTTCTCGACCGCCTTGCGCGTACGCTTAAGTTTGATGCCACCGAGCGGCGCCATCTGTTTTTGCTGGCGCACCAACGCCTCCCCGCTGAGCCGGGAAAAACATGGTGCATAGTGCCGCCCTTGATACATCGTCTGATGAACGATTTACCCACTCGGCCTGCCTACGTGTTGAATTTGCGCTGGGATGTGCTGGCCTGGAACCACGCGAGTGATCGTCTGTTTGGCTTCTCTAAACACCCACCGGAGCAGCGCAATCTTCTGTGGCTACTGTTTGCCGATGCAGCCACACGCGGGCTTTTCGACCCTTGGGAAGAGCAGGCCCGCCAAATGCTCGCCAGTTTTAAACGCGATGTGGCCCGCGCGCCTGAAGACCCGGCGATCAATGCGTTGATCAAAATGCTGATCCACGCGGATAAAGATTTTAAAACGTGGTGGGTAGGACAGGATATCCACGGGCCTTGCCACGGCGTTCGACACTTTTACGTCGCGCCGTTAGGGGCGCTCGATTTTGAGCATACCTCGTTGTTGGTTGACGAAGACCGCCACCTGCGGCTGGTCTATTACGTTATTAAAAGCGACGCCGCTAACAATGGCATGGGCACCGAAGAGGCGTTTAACCGCTGGCTTCAGGATGCCCAAACGCCAACATCATAATGAGTGGTTTTAGGCTTTTTCCAATACCCAGCCCTCTGGCGTAGCGCATAGGTAGTCGGTCAGCGCGAGGTTGTGCAAGAACTCCAGGTCATGAGAGGCCACTACCAGCGCACCTGAGTAGCCTCTTAACATGCTTTCCAATGCCTGTAGCGAGGGTAGGTCGAGATGGTTGCTGGGCTCATCCAGAAGTAACAGCTGCGCGGGCGGGTCGGCATATAGCGCGCACGCCAGCGCTACCTTTAGCTGTTCACCACCGCTTAGCTTCCCGCAGGCAACGCTAATTTTCTCAGCCGTTAGCCCAAGGTGTACTAATCGTGTTCGCAGCAGGCTGGTCGGTGCTGCTCGGTTGGCGGCTGCTAACTGCTCTATAGCGCTCCGGGTTTTATCCAGCTGAGCCAGGTGTTGATCGAGATAGGCGCTTCTGACATGCATACGGCGTTCACCCTTTAGGGGTAGACGCTGTTCAGCCAGGAGTTTAAGCAGAGTGGATTTACCCGAGCCGTTGGGGCCAACAATGCCTAAACGCTGCTGTCCCGTGAGGCTGAGATTAAGCTTCCCGGCAACGTAAGGAAGTGTGATATCCGTTAGCTCAGCAATGATCCGCTGGGCAGGCTGCACGGCAATGTCATGCAGCGCGATATGCGGATCTTCAGCAAGCTGCTCCCGGGCTTGCTGAATAGCGTTCAGGTGCTGGCTGCGTGTTTCTGCCTGCTGGTGGGCAAGACGCCCAGCGGAAAGTTCGCTGCGCTCTTTTTGACGATCCAGCAGGATTTTTGCCTGATTGGCCTCATGCCGCTGGCGGTTGCCACGCGCCTGACGTTGCGCTTGGCGTTCATGTTGTTGATGCAGCACGCGCTCTGCACGTTTTTTCTCTTTTTGATGGTGTTCCAGGCTAGCTTGAGCCGCTGCTTTTTCGCTCGCCTTTTGTTCGGCGTAAAAGGTGTAATTGCCGCCATAGCTGCGTAGCCCCAACGTTGACAGCTCAACGATACGTGGCAGGTGGGCAGCGTATAAGAAACGCTATCGAGCGAAATAAACGTCTTCGTCATCGGATGTACCTATCAATGCCAAACATTCCCCTTTTAATAAGGGATGGAGAACGTGGCCGTCGGAAACAGGACGGCAGCATTAATAGCGCATTGGACGAATACCTTTAATCAGAGGGAAGGCTTCTAGCCTAGTCAACTTATGTTGCTTTTCCAAGGCCTTTGCCGCGCTACCTGCCTGCTGATCTACACTTTCTGACAAGGATTTTGTATCTCGCTAGATACGCGCAATAGGCACTCAATGGAAAGAGAGCAAACCATGATGTACGACGTGGCAATTGTAGGCGGCAGCTATGCCGGGATGGCCGCTGGGCTGCAGCTGGCCCAGACGCGGCGCCATATAGTAGTGGTGGATGCTGACCAGCCGCGTAACCGGTTTTCCGCTCGGTCGCGGGGATTTTTGACGCAGGATGGTAAGTCGCCCGAGGACATTGTGGCGGCAGGCTACGCGGAACTGGCTCAATACCCGACAGTTGACTGGCACAAAGGGGAGGTTGAAACGATTGTCGGCGAAGTGGGAGACTTTACGCTAACGCTTGCCGAGCCACGGGCAGCGGCGTCGTCATTTCGCGCCCGTCGCGTTATTCTGGCCGCTGGCGTAGACGATGATCTTCCCGCGTTGCCAGGGCTTAAAGAGCGCTGGGGCACGCATGTTTTTCATTGCCCTTACTGTCATGGTTTTGATCTAAACCGTGGGCATATTGGTGTGTTGGCCCATTCAGCAGCGGCGATGCACCTTGCGCTGATGCTGCCCGATTGGGGCAAAACAACGCTATTTTTGAACGACACGTTTGCGCCTGATAAGAGGCAATTACAAAAACTCGACGAGCGCGGTACGCATATCGAACATGGCGCTGTTGAACGCCTGGCAGGGGAAGGCGTGAAGGTAGTAATGGCCGATAGCCGGGTATTTCCCTTGGAGGGGCTGTTTGTTGTCACTCAAACGATCCCCAGCACGCTGGCGCTGCGCCTCGGGTGCGAAATTGAGACCACGCCGCTGGGGCGTGTTATCAAAACCAGTGCTGCTCAGGCAACCTCCGTGCCTGGTGTTTTTGCTTGTGGTGACATTGCACGGCCTGTGGGTAATCTTTCGCTTGCCGTTAGCGACGGCGCCTTGGCTGGGCAGGCAGCGCACCATTCGCTGGTATTCGATTTATAAATCAGGCTTCAATGGCGTAGTAGAGGAGCCTATTTCAATGTCAATCAGCGCAGTCTCCAATACGTGTGCTTGTATCGCGAGCCTGAGCCATCAGGCAGCGGCTGGAGGTTCGCTGGCTCCGTAGGGTGACGTTTTCTGCTGGCGGGCTCTAATAAGCTTTCTGGGTAAAGGTGACTAACATGGCGGCGCTTTTGAAAGGATATATGCGCTCTTCGTTGATTCTACGTGTCACGATCGCGTTGCTGCTGGGTGTGGTGGTGGGTTTGTTGGGTGGGGAAAACATCGCCACTTGGCTGACGCCGGTCGGCGACCTACTGCTGCGGCTGCTGACGTTTCTAATTGTACCCATTGTACTGTTTACGCTGATGGTCGGTATCAACCAGTCAACGGTGGGTGGCGTCGGCCGCGTTGGTCAAAAGGTGCTGCTGTATTACCTGGCTTCTTCTGCGTTCGCAATTGTGGTGGGGCTATCGGTTGCCTCACTACTTAATCCAGGCAGTGGCATGACGCTGGATGACAGTGCGAGCTTCTCAGTGCCGGAGAATCCGGGACTCGTTGATGTACTGCTTAATATCGTCCCGAACAACATTATTGGCGCGTTGGCTGACCTGAACCTGCTCGGCATCATTTTTACCGCGTTGGTATTCGGTATCGCTTTGATGAAAGTGCGCCAAAGCGAAACGCACGGCAAAAGCGCCGAGCGGTTGTATGAAATGATCGAAGGCTTGAATGCCGTGACGCTGAAGGTGATGTCGGGCGTGCTGCATGTCGTACCGATTGGGGTGTTCGCTATCGTGGCGGAAACTGTCAGCCAGCAGGGGTTTGAAACGCTACTGTCATTGGGTGACATGGTGATCGTGCTTTACATTGCCCTGGCCGTTCAACTGGCGATTTACTGCGTCATCATGCGTCTTTTTGGGGTGAAACTGCGCCGCTTTTTTCGGGAGGCTCGCACACCGATGGCCACGGCGTTTGCCACGCAAAGTAGCGCGGGCGTGCTGCCACTGACTATGAATGCCGCCCGCCGTATGGGCATCGCGCAAAGTGTGTACGGGTTTAGCCTGCCGCTGGGAGCGACCATGAACATGGATGGCGCGGCGATTCGGATCGCTATTTCCGCGGTGTTTGCTGCTAATGTGATCGGCGCACCGCTGGATCTTGCCAGCATGGCTCAAATTGTCGTGATCGGTACGCTGATCTCAGTTGGCACTGCGGGCGTACCGGGGGCGGGTATCATCATGATTGCCACCGTGTTTGCTCAGGTAGGGCTGCCGATCGAAACCGTCGTACTGTTAACTGCTATTGATGCGTTGGTAGGAATGGGCGCTACCGCTCTGAATATAACCGGCGATTTAGTGGGCACGGCAGTGATCGCCAAAAGTGAAGAAGGCAAACAGAAAGACGTGCCTTTAGACGATATCTCTTCCACAGTGAAAGAGTAACGAGCAAGGCCATTAATCGACAGGAGACGACGGGATGAATGACCAGGAACTCACTTACTTGACCCGTGCCATTGAGCTGGCTGAAGAAGCTCTTGATGCGGGCGATGAACCCTTTGGCAGCGTGCTGGTAAGTGCACAAGGGGATATTCTTGCCGAGGACCGTAACCGAATTGTCAGCGGTGACGTGACGCAGCATCCCGAGTTTACGCTGGCACGTTGGGCAGCACAGCACATGACGCCAGAGGCGCGCGCCAAGGCAACGGTGTATACCACGGGTGAGCACTGCGCCATGTGCGCAGCCGCGCATGGGTGGGCAGGGCTTGGTCGGATCGTTTATATCAGTTCATCTGAACAGTTAGGGCGTTGGCTAGATGACCTGGGCGTCGCCCCACCGGCGGTAGCCTCCTTCCCTATTCAGCACATTGTGCCAGGGCTTGAAGTAGCAGGCCCGTTAGCGGGGTGGGATGAAAAGGTCCATGCGCTGCACCAACGGCGCCATGCGGTTTAGCTAGCAGCAACAAAAGAGCCGCCCAGGCATTTGTCCAGGCGGCTTCAGGGTTTATCTATGTTGTACAATCAGTGCTTTAAAATCACATAAAACGCATGAATGATGCCGGGGATAAAGCCAAGCAGCGTCAGGATGGTGCTTTGCCAACAATAGCCTTTTAGGCCAACCTCTAAAATACACCTAACGGCGGTAGGATGATGGCAAACATCATCTTGACCGGATCCGTTGCTACCAACGCCACAACACCTCCTTTACTTATATGAATTGTTATCTGCGGCGTTATTTCTATCTTTAGTTAACGCTTTTTTTCAACATCCTTAACGATCATTTTTTTATCAGAAAAACGGGGAAGGGAATCCATGTATAAGTTACTACCGCCATCACTACTACTTGCAAGCTGCGCTGTTTCTGGCCCGCTTTGGGCACAAGCTGAGCCGGTATCTACCCAAGCGCTGCCCACCGTTGAAGTGAGTGCACCCCGTTTAGCACGTGAGCTGTATGCCACACCGGCTGCGGTTTCTATTCTGGATCGAGACGCCATTGCTCAGGGCCAGCAGCGTGTGCGGTTGGATGAGTCATTGGTACGCGTGCCGGGTGTGTTTGTCCAAAACCGGGATAATTTTGCCCAGGGCCAGCGTATTGCAATACGTGGCTTTGGTGCACGTGCGCCGTTTGGCGTGCGCGGTATTACGGTGATGGTTGATGGCATTCCTTATACCTTGCCCGATGGCCAGGCGCAGCTGGACGCCATTGATCTGGACAGCGCCGAGCGCATTGAGGTGATTCGTGGGCCTTCCTCGGTACTTTATGGCAATGCCGCCGGTGGGGTGATTGATGTGACGACCGCTGACGGGCGTGATAATCCAGGCACGCGGCTGCGAGTAGGGGTGGGCAGTGATGGGTATCGTAAAGCTGCCCTGCAAACCGGTGGCGCCCAAGGGGAGTGGTCACACCACGTCAGTTTTTCTGCCTTAAACGTGGATGGCTATCGCGATCAGAGCTCAACTGAAAAGTATTTGTTGAATGCCAAGCTACGCCGGGAGCTGGGTAGCGAGCGTGCGCTAACCGCGATTGTCAACTTGCTGGAAAACCCGCGCTCGGAAGATCCCGGTGCACTCAATGCTGGCGAAGTGGCTAGCGGGCGCCATCAGGCGGCACCCAATGCATTGGCGCTTGATTCACACCAAAAAGTCGACCAGCAGCTAGTCGGTTTGCAGTATGAAGATCTGGCCGCAGGCCCGGGTGAACTCTACCTTAAAGGGTTTATTGCGCGACGCGATTTTGAGCAGCAGTTGCCCTACGTGGGCGACAGCCGATTAGGGTATAAGCGTGATTACATGGGCGCCAGCGCTGAATACCATCATGATATTACTCTGGGCGAGCTACCGCTGAGCTATGTCGCGGGGGTTGATGTCGCGCGCCAGAGTGATGATCGCTTCCGCAATGATGTGAACGCCCAGGGCGCGGTAGGTGATCAAGTGGCGGATGAAACCCAAAAGGCCACGTCGGCGGGTGTTTTTGCTCAGGGCGATTTGGATATCACCGAGCAGGTAACGCTGTCGTTAGGCGCGCGGTTTGACCGTGTGGATTTGGATGTGGGTGACCAGTATTTTGACGATGGCGATCAAAGCGGTGAGCGTACCTTTAATGAGTGGAGCGGCTCTGCCGGGCTTAGCTACCGCTATCGTCCTCAGCATCAGGTGTATATCAATACCGGGACGGCCTTTGAAACGCCTACATTCGCTGAATTTGCTAACCCGGCAGGCGGCGGCTTTAATCCATCCATTGAGCCGCAAAAGGCCTGGAACCGTGAAGTGGGTATGCGCGGGTATATTGAGCCGCTAGCGATGGATTACGACGTTGCCTTGTTCTCGGTACGTGTGCGTGATGAGCTAGTGCCTTATGATGAGGGCGGGCGTACCTTCTATCAAAATGCGGGCGATACCAATCGGGACGGCCTGGAAGTAGCGCTGGGCTGGCAGCTTGCCGATCAGTGGCGGTTAGACAGTGCGTTGACGCTGGCGCGCTATGAGTTCGATCGGTTTTCCACGCCTGATGAGCGCTTTGATGGCAAGCGTATTCCCGGCTTGCCGGAGCAAACCTGGGTCAACCAGCTTACCTGGGAGAGCTCAGCGCACCGCTTTGCCACGCTTGAAACGCAATACACCGGCGATATGGTCGCTGATAACGCTAATGAAACGGATATAGATAGCTATTGGCTGGTGAACCTTCGCGTGGGGGATGGTTGGCAACTGGGAAGCGACTCACGTTTAAACGCTTATGTGGGCGTGCGTAACCTGCTTGATCAAGAGCACTATGCCAACGTTCGCTTGAACGGCACCTATGGTCGTTACTATGAACCGGCACCGGGGCGCAGCGTTTACGGTGGGGTAGAAATGCGCTTTTAAGCCCGAGGTTTCAAGCCTTCGGCTTTAATCGGCGAAGGCTTCGGTAATGGCCACTACACTGTAATGACAGCGGGCAGCCCAAGGGCTGCCCGCTGTGTTATGACGAGACGATGAGTAAACGCTTATTCAGGTAGTGCGTACCCGATAACGTAATCGCCCATTTTAGTTCCGAAGGTGCCGTGACCACCCGCCGTTACCACCACGTATTGACGGCCATCGGCGCCGGTATAAGTCATGGGGGTGGCCTGGCCACCGGCGGGCAAGCGTGCTTTAAAGAGCTCTTCGCCCGTGGTGATGTCGTAACCACGCAGATACTGGTCCAGCGTGCCCGACATAAAGACAACGCCGCTGGCGGTGGAGAGCGGGCCGCCTAGTGCCGGAACACCCACCGGCAAACCAATCGGCAAATCAAAGGGCATGCTGTCACGCGTAGTGCCGTTGCGGTGCTTCCACACGACCTCGGCATTTTGCAGATCGATACCCGCTACATCGCCCCAGGGCGGTGCCTGGCAGGGCAAATCAAATATCGACAGCAGCGGCCCTAGTTCAACGGCGTACGGGGCTCCTGCGTTTGGCTGTAGCCCTTGTTCGCTGGCAGACCCCTGGCCTTCTTCAACCTCATCACGAGGAATCAAGCGCGAGATAAATGCCAAGTACTTGGCCCCGGTGAAGAGCGCCTGGCGCTCAGGGTCAACCGCAACGCCGCCCCAGTTCATCACCCCGACGTTACCCGGGTAGATGATGCTGCCTTCAAGCGAGGGAGGCGTGTACTGGCCTTCATAGCGCAGTGAGTTGAATTGAATACGACACATCATTTGATCAAACGGTGATGCACCCCACATGTCGCGCTCGGTTAGCGGTGGGGGTAGCAGATTGAGTGCCGAACGCGGCTGAGTTTCTGCTGTCCAGTCGCCTTCAATGGCGCCTTGGGGCGCAGGGATTTCTTCAATCGGCACGATCGCTTCGCCGGTTTCCCGGTTAAGCACGTAAAGGCTGCCCTGCTTTGTTGGCTGGATCACCGCGGGTTGAACGCCGTCACTGGTCGCCAAATCAATCAGTACGGGTTGAGCGGGCATATCCATATCCCACAGGTCGTGATGAACGAACTGATAGACCCAAGCAACCTGGCCGGTTTCGAGTTCAAGCGCCACCAAGCCTGCGCTGTAGATTTCATCGTTTTCGGTACGGTCCGCGCCATACTGGTCGGGCGTTGCATTGCCCATTGGCAGGTACACCAGCCCCAGCGTTTCATCAACGCTAATGGGCGCCCATACGTTGGGCGAGTTGCGTGTGTAGGTTTCGTTATCGGCAAGCGGTTCTGTTTCTTCCGGGTTGCCGCTATCCCAGTTCCATACCAGCTCGCCAGTGCGCACATCAAAGGCGCGGATAACGCCTGACGGCTCATCGGTTGAGCTGTTATCCGTCACGTGGCCGCCCAAGATGACCAGGTTCTCGGTCACGGTGGCGGGGGAGGTTGAGTAGTAGCCGCCAGGGTTGAAGTCGCCGATGTTGCGGGTTAGATCAACTTCGCCGTTTACCCCAAACCCTTCACACGGCTCACCGGTGTCGGCATTCAGGGCGATCAGGCGGGCATCGGCGGTGGGCAGGTAAAGACGGCGCGGGCACATCACATCGGTTTGGCTAATAATTGCCGAGGGCGCATTGTCAGCATCACCTGCAGCGGTTTCTGTCAAACCACTAAGAATAGCAACGTCGATATCAAAGGCGCTGGCATCCGCAAAAAGTTCAGGCGCCTGAGCGCCTGCTTCGCTCGCATCATCTGTACCGCTGTCTGCGTAGTTGGCAGCATCGTAGTACGCAAGGCCTCGGCAGGTCATGTGCGCCCAGCCCGAGAAGTCGTCGGCGCCCTGGGTGCTAATTTGCGGGTCAAACTCCCACAGGGTTTCACCGGTTTCGGGAGAAAGCGCCATAGCGCGGCTGTGAGAGGTGCAGATATACAGGCTGTCGTTAACTTTTAACGGCGTATTCTGGTTGGTAATTTCGGGAGGAGCGTCGGGGCCCGCCTGGTCACCGGTCTGAATACGCCATACTTCTTCCAGTTGACCAATATTCTCTGGGGTGATTTGACTTAACGACGAGTAGTGCGTGCCAGCATTGGTACCGCCATAGGCGGGCCAGTCATCGCCTGCTACCTGGGCGGGGTTGACGCTCTCACTACCCGACGTGCTGTTATTGGCAAGCGTGCCATCAATGGTCGTGGGGTCATCAAATTGACTGGCGATAGCCACCACTATAGCGGCTGCAATGCTGGCGGTCAGCGCGAGACTGCCGCCTCGCGAACGAAGCGGCTTTCGCCACCAGGGAAGCAGCATAATGATGCCGATGAGCGCAAGGACGGCGACGCGGGGAACCAACTGCCACCAATCCAGGCCAACTTCCCACAGTGCCCAAAGCAGCGTCGCTATTAAAATTAGCGCATAAAGCCAAAGGGCAGCGCCCCTGCGCATAGCGAGTAAAATACCGGTGGCGGTAATGCCAATGCCAACTATCAAATAGTAGGCACTGCCGCCGAGGCTAATGAGTTTGCCGCCGCCTACCGCTAACGCCAGGCCTGCAACAATCAGTAAGAGGCCTAGCAGTAAGGCAGGCCATTTCCCGCGTGCTCGCGTATTTTCATCCATGAGTGTTCCCCCTGTTTATTACGATTGACAGCTTATTACGTTTGATAGCTGTTGATGGCTAGGCTTGGTACCGGCTCCGACGGGGTTTACCCATCAAACAGGTGACTGAGCTGCGCCGAAAGTACCAGTAATGGATGTGAACTGATCAAACGGCGTTTGATAGCGCATAAAAAAGCCACGCTATAAAGATAGCGTGGACATGGTGTGTTGCTACTATTTATTCATTCTAACACGGTGTTAGCGCTCTAGTGCCACTAGCATCTTGCCAGTATTACCACCTTTGAACAGCTCCAAAAATGCATCCGGTGTGCTCTCCAGGCCCTCTTTAACCGTTTCCTTGTAATCAATTTTACCCGCCGTTACCTGGGGAGCCACTTCCTTGAGGAACTCAGGGTAGTGATCCCAATGGTCTGCCACAATAAATCCTTGCATCTTCGCTTTGCGTACCACCATTTGAGACAGATTGCTGGGGCCTGGCGTGGGTTTTTCGGCGTTATAACTCCCGATCATGCCGCAGACTGCAATACGAGCGCCTTCATTTAGCTGGCTTAATGCGGCTTCCAGGCAAATGCCTCCCACATTTTCAAAATAAACGTCAATGCCTTCGGGGCTGGCCAGCTGTATCGCATCGCTTAACTCGTGAGCGCTGCGGTCGCGGTAGCTAACGGGCTCAACACCCAACGACTCAAGCCACGCAAGCTTATGCGCTGCACCTGCAATACCGACCACGTGACAACCCTTGGCCTTGGCAAGTTGCACCACTAGTGAGCCCACCGCACCGCTGGCAGCACTGACCAGCACATTGTCGCCAGGGCGGCACTCGGCAATGCGGTTAAGGCCGGTCCAGGCCGTCATGCCAGGCATGCCTAATACCCCAAGATACGCCTGTTCGGGTACATCAGCGTTGGGTAATGGATAAACGCCTGATGAAGAGAGCTGAGCGATATCGCGCCAGCCACCCATATGGCTAACAATATCGCCCTCTTTTAAGCGTTCATCGCTGGAGGCAATCACTTCGCCTATTGCGCCACCTTCCATCGGCTGACCCAGCCTGAACGGTGCGACATACGTATGTTGCCCGCTCATACGGCCGCGCATGTAGGGGTCTACCGAGAGCCAGCGGTTGCGAATACGCACTTCACCTAGGCTGAGATCAGGAAGTGATTGGGAGTCCAGGGTGAACAGTTCACGTTCGGGTAAGCCGTTGGGGTAATCGGTGAGGGTAAAGAAATGAGACTTCATGCATACCTCCAGTCACGTGAAAGCGTATTAACGTACTTGAAACAGACGTACTTGAAGCATAGAGATCATTACCTTGCGCGCAAGTTCGTTTTTTTTGAAGTCATTTAGGTGGTAAGCCAAGCATCTAAAACACCAGGCAAGAACAGGAGACAAAAAAAACAGGGCGCTCAAATGAGCGCCCTGTAGGATTCAGCGAATAACAGAAGTGATGTGTCGTTGAGCGGCTAAGGGGTACCACACACTTAGGGGGTGTGCTATCCGTTAATCCAGCAACGTTACCATAACCGGGGCTACTCCCTGGTTCAGCATGCCCAGTGTGCGTGCTGCTCGCTTGGATAGATCAATAATTCGCCCTTTTACAAAGGGGCCGCGGTCATTGATCAGCACTTCTACTTCTTGCCCTGTATCAGGGCGGGTTACCAGCACTTTCGTCCCAAACGGTAAGCTAGGATGAGCAGCGGTGAGTGCCTGCTGGTCAAACGCTTCTCCGCTGGCAGTGAGCGCGCCTTGAAAGCGATCACTGTAGTAGGAAGCAACGCCTTCCTGTGTATCTGTGTCGTTGGCAAACGCGCTATTTGCTGTCATGGCGATAAGCAGGACAGCTAAACAACTCGTTCGAAATAGTCGTGTAGGGGCTCCCATTGGAGTACCTCAGTTATTCGTATCGAGAGTCTCGCAAGCATCAATGAGGTGCCGGATAGGCGAAGGGATGGTAACGCGCTCTTTCAGAGTCAGCAAGCTTTAAGACGTTCGGTGCAATTGGCCCCAAAGTTACGTGTTTTTTGATGATCCCGTTATGACCTTGCATTTCAGGGGGTTAACGGGAGATATCGGAATATAAGTAAAACTCTTTTG
Source organism: Halomonas sp. AOP30-A1-24 (assembly GCF_052378165.1). Lineage (NCBI taxonomy): Bacteria > Pseudomonadati > Pseudomonadota > Gammaproteobacteria > Oceanospirillales > Halomonadaceae > Halomonas > Halomonas sp. AOP30-A1-24. The sequence continues at coordinate 120,674 of NZ_JBQSXL010000010.1, read as the reverse complement.
GTACATTAAAATGATACCGCTCATTGAGCATTTTACTTACCATTACGTATTATTAATCCTGCTGAACGACCCATCCTTCCGTCATTGATCAAGGACGCCCTAATGGCTAAATCCTCTCCTTTTGCGCTAATCGTGGTTGCGGTAGGGGGAGCTGTTGTCGGCTTTTTAGCTGCACAGACGCTCTCTTCCGATGCATCTTCCTCTTCCTCGGTGGCGTCTCAAGCCGCCGAACAAACGCCAACTGCAGATGCACTGGCGGGGCTGGATAGCATTACGCTTGGCGAGCAACTGCGTGGGGAAATTACGGCCAGTGACCTGCTTAATGGCAATGATGGAAGCCGCTACGACCGCTACATGATGACGCTTGATGAGAGTGATCTGGTTGAGTTTAGTTTGCGCGGTGCCCTGAATGGCATCGTAGCGCTTTATGGTGACCAACTTCAGTTGTTGAGCGTAGCGCCTACTGCACGCCACCGTATTGAGCAAGCGGGCGATTACATGGTGGTGGTCAGCGGTGCTGATAGCAGCAGTTACGGCCCTTATACGCTGAACAGCCGAGTGGTTGAACTAAGCGATAGCACAGTATTGACCCTTGATGCTCCACTGGACAGCTGGTTGGATGGCACCATCAGTGAGTATACGCTGACCATCGAAGAAGCGGGCATGTATCAGTTGGAAATGCGTTCCGATGAGTTTGATGCGTATCTTGAGCTTAGCGGGCCAAATGGCTATTTCCGAGAGGACGACGATAGCGCGGGGAATTTGGATGCCCGAATTTCAGACTTCCTGGTGCCAGGTGACTACACCGTAACGGCGCGCACACCTTATGACGAAGGTGCTGGACTTTTCACGCTGACTGCAGAGTCGCGCGAGTTACCCGGCGATGGCGAGCTGCGCAACGACGGCAGCATTGTGCCCAACGACTCATTAAATGGTTTGTATAGCGGCCAGAATCTTAGCTATCAGGTTGAAATTGAAGAAGCGGGCATGTACCAGATTGACATGATGTCGGATGATATTGATGCTTACCTGGTGCTCGAAGGTCCTGATGGCTATTACCGTGAAAATGACGATGGCGGCGATAACCTGAATGCCCGTATTGCTGATTTTTTTGAGCCCGGTACTTATCAGTTAACGGCGCGTACTGCTTATGGCAGTGATAGCGGTTTGTTCAGAATTACCTTGGCACCGCAAGAGCTACCTGAAGGGGTCGAGCTGCGTAACAGCGGTGCAATCACGCTTGGTGAAACGTTAAACGGTTGGTATACCGGTGAGTCACTGGTGTACGGGCTTGAGCTAGCCGAAAGCTCATTAGTCACCATCGATATGCGCTCCAGCGACTTTGATGCTTATCTGGAACTTGAGGGCGAAGGTGTCGCTGTTAGTGATGACGATGGTGGTGCCGGTACCAATGCGCAACTGCAACAGCAATTGCTGCCGGGTACCTATACGGTCATTGCGCGTGGCTTTAGCACGGCGAGTAGCGGGTTGTTTGAACTTGACGTAACCGCTGAGCCGGCGCAAATGCAGCCCAATATGTAACTGATTACGCTATTTTAAGCTGTTGTTTCTCTCCTTGGTGGGCAAGGGCGCTTAAGTATGACTAGACTCAACTTGGCGCCCGACAAAATGCCTTACATGGAGATAAAATATGCTTCGTTGGAAAATGAGTGTATGTCCCGCTGCGGTTCTGCTGCTTAGTGTCTGCCAATCAGCTAATGCTGAAACGGCCGATACCAGCGCCCTCGCATACCAGCCATTGGATAAGCAGTATTCATCTCCTGATTGTCAGGATGAGCATTGTTCAAAGGTGAAGATCTCTGCATTAACGTTTCCTGATAACCCCGCATTAACAGAGCAGGTGCAAGAGCGTCTGCTTGCGCTTGCCTTGGGTATCACCGATGGCGACGACACGCCCGCTGACGACTGGGATCACTTCGCGGATGAGTTTTTTCATCGTGCTGAAGAGGACAATACCAGGCTGCCTCACCCGATGGCGAGTGAAGCACAGCTGAGTGCCAGCGTGTTTTCCCGTCAGAACGACCTTCTGGTGCTTGAACTTGATAGCTATGTGATTTATGCAGGCCAGGCCCACGGTTTACCATCCACGCAGTTCATGGTCATTGATGAGCGTTTGAATGAGGTGGTGACTCTCGATGATATGCTCATGGCTGGCGGTCAGGAGGGTTTTGATGAAGCGTTAGCCGAGGCGCATGAGCGCTGGATGAGTGAGCAGGATGTTGGTGAGGATTTTGCGTCCAGCTGGCCATTTACTGACAGCACCAACGTGGCACCGCTTGAAAAGGAGTGGATGGTAAAATACAACGTGTACGAAATTGCTCCCTATGTGATGGGGCAGCCTGAGTTAACGATCCCTGTTGAGGAATTAAAAGGGATTGTTGAGCCTCGTTATTTAGGCCAATGAGAATCGGTAAGGTAATTGGCTGTTTGGAGAAGTAAACAGCCCGTGCGGGGCAGGAGCTAATCAGTATCTCAATGCTCCTGCTCTGCTGCTTATTCATTAATTAATAAGCAGGCATGGGGATGGCGATGAGTCTCACCGGCCAGCGTTTAAACAGCCCACCACTACCAGCAGCGCCGCAGTGGGTAAGCGCCAATCCAGTACGCTAACGCCCGCAAGTACCAGCAAAAGGCCCGCTAAAATGGGCACGCCATAGGCAAGGCTGCCAACCAGGCTTGCATGCCCCCAGCGCAGGGCTTTATCCCAGGCTACCATGGCGATTCCGTAAGGCCCTAACCCCAACGCAACGCCCGCCAGTAGCGCTTCACTGCTGGGTAGAACCAGCTGGCCTTCCACTCCGATACTGGCAAGCGTCGCGATGGCGCAGGCAATCAGCAGCAGGCGAGGGAGAAGTGGCGTAATGCACACGGGTGCGGCCTGGCTTAACCATGAATAGAGTGCCCAGCAGCAGGCGGCAAGCAAGGCGAGCCCATAACCCAGCGTTGCTCCTCCCAAACCATTACTTAATGCCTGTGGCACGAGCAGAATGGCAGCCCCTGAAAAGGCAACCAGCGCCCCGGTAATACCGGCCAAGCGTATCCGACCAAAGCGGCTCCACTGGCTTAACAACACGAAAAGTACTGGCCAGGTGTACGTGATAAGCGCAGCCTCGGCCGCAGGCGCAAGGCGCATACCTATAAAGTAAGTGCTTACTGCGCCCAATATCAACAACGGAATACCTACCCAGATGCCTAACTGCCAGTTCAGGCTGCAGTGAGTGGTAGTAACGCGGCGGCTTAGCGGCAGTGTGGCAAATGCGCCAGCTAATAGTGTTAAAGCGGTTAGCTGCAGGGGCGAAGAAGTGTGAGCTCGTTCAGCAAGCAAGGGGGCCACGCTCCACAGGATGACAGCCACTAACGCGGCGCCAACGCTATACCAACGAGGAAACACAATAGGGGAGTGTGTACGTTGCATGAATGATCTCCTTGCCTGGAACATATGCAATGCAGCATACTCGCCAATAACACATCACAATATCAATCTTTTATGATTGTTTTAATCAATTATGGTGATATATGCGGGCGCCAACGTTAGACCTCACGTTGCTACGTACGCTAGTAGCGATTGCCGATACCGGTAGCGTCACGGCGGCGGCTAAACGGCTGGATTACACGCAGTCCACGGTGAGTATGCAGCTTCAGCGTCTGGAGGCTCAGCTGTCGCTCAGCCTGCATGAACGCGATGGGCGACGTATCCGGTTTACACCTGACGGTGAGCGATTACTTACTCACGCTCGGCGTATTCTAGCGCTTAATGACGAAGCATGGGGCGATATGCAGGCCCAGCAGGTAACCGGGGATCTGACGCTGGGAATTCCAGAAGATTACGCATCGCTGTTGCCATCGGTATTTGCTTACTTTCACCAGCTTTATCCAGCGGTGGGGCTAAAGGTTATTTGCGGAACAAGCGCCCACTTGGTTGACCAGGTAAAAGCTGCTGAGCTTGATTTAGCCCTGGTGACGCGCCAACGTAATTCGCCCGGAGGCGATGTTATCCGCCGTGAGCCGCTGGTCTGGGCGGTGGGGGTTAACCAACAGCCGTTACTCAGCGACCCTATCCCGCTGGCGCTTTACTCGCCAGGCGCCGACGTGTTTCGGGAAGTCGCCGAGCAGGCGCTGCATGGCGCCGGGCGTAACTGGCGGGTGGCGTATACCAGCCAGTCGATGGCGGGGTTGGCACCGATTGTCATTGCCGGGCTTGCCGTTGTCGTGGTGACACGCAGCATGTTGACACCTTCACTGCGCCCGCTGGATGAAAGTAGCGGCCTGCCCGCCTTGCCCATGATCGAGCTGGCGCTGCACCGTGCGCCTCATCGGCCATCCGAGCCAGCTCGGCGCTTGGGCGAGTTGATTCGTGAACAGCTAGCGGCCCCCAGTGAGGCGCTATAAGATCAAGTGTAAAGCGTTGAATGATTAATCGACTTAATATAGCTAGACTAAACGCCATATAACGTTGCTGCCAGGAGTGCTCAATGCACGAATTGGATCACTACATTTATCCACACCGGGTGCTGCATTGGCTGGTGGCCGTCGCCGTGCTACTTGCTCTGGCCAGTGGCTTAACCATCGGAACGATAGGGTATGAACGCACGGTGGCGCTGGTAGGCAACATGCTCACTAATCTGCTTTATACCAGTCATAAGACACTGGGTTTAACGATTTTACTGCTAATGACACTGCGCATTATTACTCGCGTGGCGTTTGTCGTGCCTGACCACGACCCGCCCTTGAATGCGTTTGAGCGTATTGTCAGTACGAGCGTGCATCACCTGCTTTATTTGGCGTTGGTGATGATGCCGCTGCTGGGTTGGGTTGCGACCGCCAGCGGTGGGTATCCGGTTGAGTTTTTTCAGTGGCACCTGCCTGCGCTGATCAGTGAACGCCCAGCGCTTTCTGACCAGCTCTACACATGGCATGGACGTCTTGGCTGGGCCATTGTGGTGTTAATCGTTTTGCACGTGGCGGGAGCGTTATTTCATTGGCGGGTAAAGCGCGATAATGTCACCAAACGTATGAGCCTATTCGACTAGGTTTCAAACGACTGGGTTTCAAGCGACCAGGTTTCAAGCCCAAACCCTCGCAGGGAGCGATGATATATGGGCCTACAGATCGCTTTCATTATCGGTTTGGCCGCCGTGCATATCTTTGCCAGCAGGCTTCGAAAGCTAAGTGCTGTACCTCGCAGCGCTTGGCTTTCATTAGCAGGTGGCGTCTCGGTTGCTTATGTCTTTATTCATATATTTCCTGCCCTTCGCGATGCCCACGAAACCATTAACGCCCATGGGCTGCTGAAGGTGCTGGAGCATAATGCCTATATCGTGGCGCTCATTGGGTTGGCGGTATTTTATGGGCTTGAGCAAGCCGCGACAAAGCACTCACATAAAGGTCAGCAGGATGAGTCGGTTAATTTTCAAAAGCTGAAAGGCGTTTTTTGGATACATATTGGCTCTTTTTCGCTTTATAACGCGCTTATCGGCTACTTACTGGTTTATCGCAATAATGAGCTTCCCGCCATTATCTTTTTCTTTCTGGCGATGAGCGCGCACTTTCTGGTCAACGACCATGGCTTGGTGCGCCATCACCGGGATGTCTACTTAAGCAAGGGCCGTTGGGTGCTGGCTACGGCGGTGGTTGTCGGCTGGCTACTGGGGTTAACGGTAGATGTCTCTGAACCCATTGTCAGCCTGCTTTATGCGTTCGTGGCCGGTGGTATTGTGCTTAACGTGTTGAAAGAGGAGTTGCCGGAAGACCGCCATAGCCGCTTTTGGCCCTTCGCGTTAGGCGCGCTTATCAGTACCGTGCTGCTAGTGTTTTCGTAGATTCTTGCGTCGATCTGTAGGTGCTCATTTACTATTTGGCTCATTGGCCGTTTGGTCGCTGCGTATGAACGCCTCATTTGCAAATGAAAATCACTTTGCGCATTGACTTGACGAGGTAGTCCGTCACAATTTGCTGCCTATCTTTCTGTCAGGAAGCGCTAATGGAGTTGTTGCAGGTTGTCTTTCGTCATTACCGCTGGCCATTTCTAGGGGCCATTGGGTTAAGCCTTTTAAGCGCGGGCCTCGGGGTTGGCGTCATTGCCTTTATTAATCAGCGCTTGATTGAAGTTGGCAGCCCGCTTTCAGCGCTGCCCCAGTTTTTGGGTTTGCTATTTGTGTTGCTCGTTGTGACGCTGGGGACCCAGTTAGCGATTACCCTGCTGGGGCACTACTTTGTGTATGACCTGCGCACAAGGCTTGTGAAGCGCATTCTTGACACTGATATCGAGCGGCTTGAGCAGTTGGGTAATGCCACGCTGCTGGCGAGTCTTTCAAGTGATGTGCGTAATATCACCATTGGTTTTGTGCGCCTGCCTGAGCTTGTGCAGGGTGCCGTGTTGGCACTTGCTTCGGTCGCCTATTTGGCGTGGCTTTCACCGAAAATGGTGGTCATTACCGTGATATGGATTGCGGCCACGATGGGGGTGGGCTGGGTGCTGATTTCGAAGGTATATCGGCACTTTAGCCTGGTGCGTGAAAGCGAAGATCGTCTCTACAAAGATTACCAATCCGCCATTGAAGGGCGCAAAGAGTTAGCGCTCAACCGTGACCGGGCTCAGCGCTTCTTTGATGCCACCTTCACCCGCAACGCGCGTGAGTACCGCTACCATATTATTCGCGCGGATACGTATCATCTAAGTGCGGGGAACTGGTCCAACATTATGATGCTGGGAGCCATTGGCGTGGTGTTTTTCATGGCCAATGGGCTGGGCTGGGCGACACCTGCCGTTGCCGCTACCTTTGCATTGACGTTACTGTTCTTACGCACGCCTTTAATTCAAGCCATCGGCGCCTGGCCCACCTTGATCAGCGCACAGGTCGCGTTTGATAAGCTGGCAAGTTTGGAGCTTGCCGAGTATCAGCCGGGCTTTGCGGTTGATGACGCCTTTGCTGCCTGGCAGCGCCTTGAGCTTGTGGATGTGACTTATCACTATCCTGGCAGTGAGCAGGGCGAAGGGTTTCACGTTGGCCCCGTTAACCTGACGCTTGAGCGCGGCGAGCAGGTATTTTTGATTGGCGGTAACGGCAGCGGAAAATCCACCCTGGCGCGTTTGTTAACCGGCTTGTATCAGCCGCAAAGCGGGCATATCAAGGTGGATGGACAGACGCTCACACAGGCGCAGTGGCAAGGGTTTCGAGCGCGATTTGCCAGTGTGTTTACCGACTTTCATCAGTTTGACCTGACAATGGGGCCGGACGGGAAAAATGCCGACCCTGTGCTGGTAGCGACCTGGCTTGAGCGGTTACAAATGCAGCAAAAGCTGAAGTGGGAGGATAATCGGGTCATTAATACCCAGCTTTCCCAAGGGCAGCGCAAGCGCTTGGCACTGTTACTGGCGATTGCTGAAGAGCGGGATATTTTACTACTTGATGAGTGGGCCGCCGACCAGGACCCTCAGTTCAGGCGGTTGTTCTACCGAGAACTATTGCCGCACCTGCGTGATATGGGCAAAACGGTGTTTGCGATCAGCCACGATGATAGCTACTTCGTGCATGCCGACCGTTTATTGGAAATGACCCAGGGGCAGCTAAGAGAATTAACCGGCGCGCAGCGCGATCTGGCAAGCCAGGATGCGGTCACTCAGATTAACAGTTGATGTTAAAAATCTGAAGTTAGAGATCTGAAGTTAAAAAATATACAGTTAGACAGCCGTTAGGTGGCTCGTTTGCGGGCCACTCGGTCACACCCTTCCAGCGGGCAATTGCTGCACACGCTGAACTCATCCAGTAAATAGCGCAGGCAGCAAAGCTTGCGTACTTGCTTCACCTCATCGCTGCCCTTGGGCGTATACGTGCGTACCGGCTCAAAGAGCGGATTGCGCTGGCCATCAATATGGCGTGATTCCAGCAGCGCTCGGGCAGCACTAAGCGCCGCCTGGTTCACTTCCGGGTGTTCGGCAAGTACCTTCACATAGTAATCCAGATAGCCACCGGCGTTGCTCCAGAACACGCGGGGGGCTGCGCCTGAAATGGCGGACAAGCGTTCAATAAGTGGCGCCCAGTGCTGGGTAATCAATTTGGCAAAACGTTCGCTGGTATCCTGAGCGTCCATCAACGCGCCTTCATGGGGCAGCCAAAGCTGTGTTGTACAGCCTTCATCATTCAAAATGACGTGTACGTCATCCAGCTCTACCGGTAGATCACGGTTAAGAAGTAGGTGAGAAGCGAGGGTAGGCACGGTAAGTGCGCTGAAATGCCACTTCGACCACAGCGACGTAATGGCGCGCTTGTCGCCACCCGGGTAGCGAGCAGCGTAGCGCTCCAGGTCCTGTTCCAGCAGTGCTGTATTACGCCAGCGCGAAGCCTTTACTGCACTGGCCGGTGGCGTGCCGCCAATCAAGGGCGGGGTAAGCAGCACAAGTGCGCCCTGATAGCAGTCAGCGAGCGAGGGCAAGGTACAGGCAGAGTGGGTCAGGGCTAGCGGTGGCATAACAAAACTCCCGACATGAACTTGTAAAAGTTCAAGCACACTTGCGCAAACAGTAACGATGTGGCGTTAGCGCAGGTTGAAAGTGAAGGAGTCAGCTTAATCGATAATGCTTATCAGTTGAAGTGTTAGTTGCGAATCAGTGCGTTTTACAAAAGCGCGTTTATTGAGCGACCGCGATATTATGCTCGCCGTTAGGGTGTTGCATGACCTGCATGGGCAACCCATAAATAGCTTCCAGGGTGCTATTACTCATCATGTCACCTGGCGTGCCGTGAGCGAGCAAGCGGCCGCTGTGTAGGGCCATCAGCTCGTCGCAGTAGCGCGAAGCCATATTAATATCGTGCAGAACGATAATAACCCCCAGGCCGAGCTCATCGCAGAGCTTGCGAATGAGTGCGAGGACTTCCATCTGGTGGGCAATATCCAGCGCGGCCAGCGGCTCATCAAGCAGCAAAAAGCGGCTACCCTGTGCCAATAGCATGGCAAGCCAAACGCGTTGGCGCTCACCTCCAGAAAGCGTATCGACCAAGCGGTCGGCAAACGCTTCGGTATGGGTGAGCGTGATGGCTCGGTCAATCGCGTCTTTATCTTTCTGGTTATGACGGCCCAGTAGGCCGTGCCACGGGTAGCGGCCAAAAGCGACCAATTCTCGGCCGGTTAAATTTTCGGCGCTGGGCAAATGCTGGGGAAGATAGGCCACCTGGCGCGCAAATTCTCGGTTGCCCCAGGCACTGAGCGAGCGTTGGTCAAAATAGATCTCGCCCTGGCTTACCGGCTGCTGCTGGGCCAGTAGCTTGATCAGAGTCGATTTTCCCGAGCCGTTATGACCAATCAGGCCGTAGACCTTGCCTTGCTGGAAGGTATGCTCAATGGGCTGTAAAAGGGGCTTGCCGTTGATCGCAAAGGTAGCGCCTTTGACCTCGAACATGGAGGACTCCTGGCCGTCAGAAGGTGATTACGAAAACCCGATTGTATCGTTAATGGTTATCATTTAGTAGCGCTGCTCCAGCGCTTCGCACAAACGGCTGTCTATCACGAAAGCGGGCCGGCCATCCGGGAAAGCACACCGTCCTTGAACACCGTACGGTGTATAAGTGCCATTATCACGTGCCCAGTCACCAGCGCTAAAAGCAGCCAGGCGAGCGGACTATGTAATGCGTTGGCTGTCGCTATCATCCATGGGATCTCGCGCTCGGCTGCATTGAAAAGCGGTAGGCCGTAGACATCCAACGCACCGCCTCTGCCGTACTGGCGCAAGATGGCAAGCGTGGGTAGCGCGATCAACAGTGCATACAACGTGACATGCCCGCCATGCGCTAGCGCACCCCTTATCCCAGGCGCATACGAAGGACGCTGCTGACGATTTAGCCATGCCCAGCCCGCACGCAGTAACGTCATCACTAAAAGTATAACGCCCAACGAGCCGTGAGGGCCGACGCTTGATAGCAGCAAGGTGAGGGACGTTTCGCCAAACCCGCGCCACGCCAGCACAACGCTGAACTGAAGCAATACGATAGCGGCCGTTAACCAGTGCAGAGTGCGGCTTATGATGCCGTAGCGCGTAGCGCTGTCCCGCCAGAAGAAGGAGGAACTTGTTAAAGCAGCAGGGGAGGCTATGTCGGCCATTATTATCGTTCTCGATTCAATAACTGTTTTGATGGTGCGCTGTTACAGCCCTGCAGAGCGGCACTAACGAGGGCATCAATTGTAGTGCTAATCGTTATCATTTAAAATCACGCGCTTATATTCACCCATGACTGATTAAAAAGCCAAGGCGCTTAAATGACCGTGCTGCCTATCGCGTCCACCACACAAGCGTGGACGATTATCCGAGATACCCCGCCATGCTAGATGCAGCCGCCCTTCAAAAAGTGTGCCGTCTGTCGCCTGCCAAGGCCGTTTGGTTACTTAGCCTACCGTTGCTGGTGCTGTTCGGCATTAGCCTTCATGTTCAGGGCGGTATTGTTTCCGGGTTTCAGGTACTGCTGGCGCCTTCGTTTGGAAATACCCATGAGGTATTACTCTATTATGCCTGGTGGCCACGGGTGTGCGTGGCATTGCTGGCTGGCGGCGGTTTGGCGCTGGCGGGTGTGTTGATGCAGCAGGTGCTGCGAAACCCGCTGGCATCACCCACTACGCTTGGGGTGGCATCGGGTGCTAACCTGGCGTTGCTGGCTACCACGTTGATGGCGCCAGGGCTGCTGGTCATCGGACGTGAGTGGGTGGCGTTAATCGGTGGCGGTTTAGCCGTTGGGCTAGTGTTTGCGCTGACCTGGCGGCGTGGGCTAGCGCCTGTGGTCGTGGTATTGGCTGGGTTGGTGGTTAATCTATATTTGGGCGCACTTTCGACCGCGCTGTTGCTGTTCAACCATGAGACGCTGGCGGGGCTATTGATTTGGGGGGCGGGGTCGCTTGCCCAGAACGGCTGGAGTGGGGTAGCTACCTTATGGCCCCACTTGGCCATCAGTGCTGTGGCTGCAGGGCTGTTGTTACGCCCACTAGCCGTGTTGGAACTTGACGATGCCAGCGCCAAAAGCCTGGGTATCTCGCTTAAATATCTGCGTTTTGCTGGGCTCGGGCTTGCAGTATTTATTACCGGCAGCGTGGTCAGCGTTGTCGGTATTATTGGCTTTATTGGCTTGGCGGCACCCAATATTGTGCGCATGGCCGGGGCACGCCGGTTAGGCAGCCGCATACTCTGGTCGACGCTGCTGGGCGCGGTACTGCTGGCGACCACGGATCTTCTACTACAGCGCTTTTCGGGCATGCTGACGACGCTGGTTCCCACCGGCGCTATTACCGGCGCGCTGGGTGCACCGCTGCTTTTATGGCTCATTCCTCGGCTGAAGCTTCAGGGGGACAGGCCTCCGCAACCCCCGGGGATGCTGGTAAGCCGTCATCCAACGCCGTACCGCTTGGCGATGGGGCTTTTAATCGCGTTATCAATGGCAGTATGCCTGGGACTGCTGTCAGGCCAGGGCGCTAACGGCTGGGAGTGGATTAGTCCGGCCCACTGGCAGGTGATGGAGTGGCGCCTGCCCCGAGTCATCGCCGCGGCAGCCAGTGGCTTGATGTTAGCCATCGCCGGAACAGTGCTTCAACGCCTTTCCGCTAACCCTATGGCGAGTCCCGAAGTGCTGGGTATCAGTGGGGGCTGCGCGATTGCTTTGATCCTGGGCATTTACGTGCTGCCTGCACCGAGCAATGCAGCGCTGATCGGCATTGGGACCCTGGGGGCATTGACCACACTGGCCGTGCTAGTGATCTTGAATCGCCGTAGTGGCTTTGTGCCTGAGCGGCTGTTGCTTAGCGGCGTTGCAATTGGCGCACTGTTTGATGCAGTGCGTAGCGTGCTGCTGGCGGGCGGCGACCCGCGAGGGCAGCAGGTTATTGCCTGGCTGGCAGGCTCTACGTATTACGTGGATGTGACCAGTGCGGTGGTGGTGGGAAGCATCGCCGCTGTGTTGGCAGTGATAACCCTTCCTTTTACCCGCTGGCTCGATATCCTGCCGTTGGGCGCGCCGATGGCTCAAGCGCTGGGTGTGTCCCTGAACCGAGCGCGGTTGGGGCTGTTGCTGCTGGTGGCACTGTTAACCGCGTGTGCCACGCTGGTCGTCGGGCCGCTCTCGTTTATCGGCCTGCTGGCACCGCACATGGCGCGTTTGGTGGGTTTTTCCCGCGCTCGGCAGCAACTGGTTGGCGCCGCATTGATCGGAATGTTGCTCATGGTGCTGGCCGACTGGGTCGGCCGCCAGATTATGTTTCCGTATGAGATTCCCGCAGGCCTTGTTGCCTCGTTGATTGGCGGCGCCTACTTTATGTGGGGCCTGCGGCGTTTATGAGGCTTACGCGCTTAAGCGTTACGCCTAAGGGTGTTGATTGAAGTAAGCGGCCATCACGTCGAGTACCTTTTCGATATCGGCATCATTGATATCACGGTGCACGACAAGACGCGTGGCGTATAAAAGCTCAATTAAAATATCGTGCTGTTTAAGCCATGTTGAAAGAGGCTGAAGGTGCTCTTCCGAAATGTGTACAAACAGCATGTTGGTGGCTTGAGACGTCACCTCTATACCCGGAAGCAGGGCCAGGCCTTCGGCCAGGCGTGCTGCGCGGCGATGGTCGTCGGCCAGGTCCTGAATATTGTGATCTAACGCATACTGGCAGGCGGCGGCTATGATTCCTGCCTGGCGCATACCGCCTCCCGCTACCTTGCGCCAGCGGCGGGCACGCTCGATGAAGTCCCGTGGACCTATCAACGCCGAGCCGATCGGTGCACCCATCCCTTTTGAGAAGCACAGTGAAACGCTATCAAAGGGGCGGCATAGCTGCTCAAGCGGCACTTGGCTTGCAACGGCTGCATTAAAAAGCCGCGCGCCGTCCAGATGCGTTGCCAAACCTCGTGAACGGGCAAACTCGGTGGCTTGATGAACGTAGGTTTCGGGCAGCACTTTACCGGCGATGGTATTTTCCAACGCCAAGAGACGCGTGCGGGCAAAGTGAACATCATCGGCTTTAATCGCTGCGCTGATTTTTTCTAAGGGCAGGCTGCCATCACTGGCATTTTCAATTGGTTGTGGCTGAATACTACCCAACACCGCAGCGCCGCCCCCTTCATAGCGATAGGTGTGGGCTGACTGCCCAACGATATACTCATCACCCCGCTCACAATGCGCCATCAGACCCACCAGGTTGCTCTGGGTGCCGCTTGGAAACAGCAGTGCCGCCTGCTTGCCGGTTAAGGTGGCAAGGTGCTCCTGAAACGCATTGACCGTTGGATCATCGCCCCAGACATCATCCCCAACAGGCGCACTCATCATGGCTTCTAGCATGGCGGCATCGGGTCGGGTGACCGTGTCACTGCGTAAATCGATCATAAAGATTTCCTTTATAAATAAGTGATTTCTACGTTAACCCACTAGTGTTAAAGCTACCGATAAAAGCGTTGCAAAGGGAACATGATGGATCTTAAAAGCGGCTATCCGTTTTGGACAGTAAAGAACGGTCTGTTGGCTACTTTCCCACAGCTAACCCACGACCATCAATGCGAGGTGGCCGTCATCGGCGGTGGCATAACCGGGGCGCTGATTGCCAATGAACTAAGCCAGCATGGCCATCACGTGGTGGTGGTTGAGCGTCGCGATATAGGCTGGGGAAGCACGGCCGCCAGTACCGCACTGCTGCAGTATGAAATTGATACCCATATGACCGAGCTTGCCCAGCGTTACGGTGAAGCAAACGCGGTGCTTGCCTACCGGGCGTGTGCAGAATCAATTTTTGAGCTTGAAGCCTTGGCGCTTGAACTGGAGGATGTGGAGTTTGAGCGCCAGCAAAGCCTCTATTATGCAAGCAGTGGGGAAGACGTAGCGTCGTTGAAAGAGGAACTTTGGCTGCGTCAGAAACATGGTTTTAAGGCCAAGTGGCTTGAGCGGGCAACGCTTTTGGAACGCTACGGCTTTGATGCGCCAGGCGCTATTTTAACCGAGCTTGCCGCACGCATGGACCCTTATCGAATGGTCTATCAGCTGTTTGGCAAGATAGCCACACAGGGCAGCGAGGTATACGACCGTACCCAGGTGGAACGCATGACCCAGCACGGTGAGCATATAGCGCTTACGTTGACGAACGGTGCAACGCTCAACTGCCAGCAGGTCGTGGTGGCCGCAGGCTATGAGTCTCAAGCGTGGCTGCCTGAGCCGGTGGCTAAAAACCGGAGCAGCTATGCATTCGTTACCGACCCGCTAACGCCTGACATGCTGGGCGAGCTTAAACATACCCTCGTCTGGGAGTCTGCGCGGCCCTATCTTTACCTGCGCACGACTCAGGAGGGAAGGCTGCTGGTCGGCGGTGATGATGATGAGCAGGATATTCCCAAGCGTCGCGATGAACGAGTACTGGAAAAAGCCGAGGGGTTGGCAGACAAGGTCAAGACGCTCTGGCCGTCGTTAACGATTAATCCTACCTTTAGTTGGGCGGGCACGTTTGCCGAAACATGCGATGGGCTGCCTTATTTTGGTCCTCATGATTCCCATGGGCCAAACGTGCACTTTGCCATGGCGTACGGCGGAAACGGCATTAGTTACAGCATGATAGGGGCCAAGCTACTGCGCGCTTTAATTGAAGGAAAGCCGCATCCGCTGGCAGAGTTATTTTCGTTTAAACGCCATATTTAAGCCACGTAACGGGCTATGTGATATTACCACCCCACATTGTCGTTACACGATGAGATCAGCGCCCATGAACCACTTGCTATTTTTACGTGCCCTTGAGCGTGGCGACCTGCGCTTTGTGCATGAACTTAATAATAATCAAAGTATTATGTCGTACTGGTTTGAGGAGCCCTACGAATCATTTGATGAGCTGGAGGAGCTTTATAACAAACATATCCATGATAATGCCGAGCGACGGTTTGTAGCGGAAGACAGCACCGGAACGGCGATTGGCTTGGTGGAACTGATTGAAATTGACTACATCCATCGCAGTGCAGAGTTCCAAATCATTATCACTCCGGACCATCAGGGAAAAGGGTTTGCACGTTCGCTGATCCGCCAGGCCCTACACTACTCGTTTACCATCCTGAACCTTCATAAGGTGTTTCTCATCGTCGCAGTGGAGAACGTTAAGGCGATTCATCTTTATGAAGAGAGTGGGTTCATCGAAGAAGGACATCTGGTTCAGGAGTTCTTTATCAACGGCAAATACCGAGACGTAAAGCGGATGTATATCCTGCAGGAGGCTTATTTAGCAGCGCTTGAAAGTGACGCTACCTAGCAGTTGATTGATGGTTTGAATGGCGTACTCAGGTACAAAAATAACGCCTCCAAGGGGAGGCGTTGATAGGGGGTAAACAGCCGCGGGCTTTAGTAATCACAAAGATAAGCGGCAAAGGCATCAAACGCTGCGCGCTGCGCAAGCGCGTGCTGTGCCCATACTTCCATAATGTCCGCATTAGTGGCCGGGTACTGAGTCATTGAGTGTTGCATAGCATGCACTCCTGTTAGCAGGGGAGTTAACAACGGTTCTTGTTATGAGGATTTTTGGTTGTGCGTCGCAGCATTGGCTGCGGCGGAGGATAGTAGGCGCTTTTGAGGGTTGATGCTAGTCCTAACGTTGTAGGTAAAAGACGATGGGCTGTAAGTAATGGCTTACAGATTGAGTAGGTGAGTGCTTACATTGTTGAATGAAAAAGGTTTTCACAAACAATATAAAAAAAGCCTCAGGGTGCCAGGAGTTGGATGTTTTTTAGCCGTTCGCTGGTGAACTGACGTGTAACCCCAAAGCTAAAGCCCATGGTCACATGTCTGGTTTTAAAGCTCCGTCATCGCCCCTTCGTTAGCGCTTTCTCCTCGAGTAGCTCGCAGCCTCCCACTAAGTGCTGTCTAGGCTAACGCATGAGCTTGCACTGTTATTATTGGGTCTGTTGGTTAGCTGTGGGTCAACGGTTTGTTTCCACTGGTTAAAGTGTATTTTCGTAATTCTTGCAGGTGCCAAGAGCGCTAGCACTTTGGTCGCAGCATAGTGGTTTTTTTCTTGCAGGGCATGTTCTCGTTGATTACCTTTTATATTGTATGATGTATTACGAGTGTTGAGTGGCTACGGTTTTAACTCATTACCAATTGGCTTGGGCATACATGAGGGCGTTTCAGTGACGTTTTCCAAACAAGAAGTAGTCAAAGCAATAGGCGGTGGTTTGCTGTCATTCCCTATCACTGATTTCGATGCGAACGGACAGTTTGACGAGCAAAGCTACCGTGAGCGTTTGACGTGGTTTATCCGTCATGATATTTCCGCTGTTTTTGTAGCAGGCGGTACGGGTGAGTTCTTTAATTTAACCTTGGAAGAGTATCGGCAGATTGTCCGTGTGGCCGTAGAGGTCGTTGATGGTAAATTGCCGGTGATCGCAAGTGCTGGATTAAGCGTAAAAGCGGGTAAGGAGTTTGCCACTGCTGCTGAAGAGGCCGGTGCAGACGGTATTTTGCTGATGCCGCCTTACCTAACAGAGTGCCCGCAGGATGGATTGGTCGAGTATGCTCGACAAATCTGTGATGCCACGAACATCAACATTATCTACTACAACCGTGGTAACGGCATTCTAAATGCCGGATCTGTCCAGGCGCTTGCGGATGCTTGCCCGAACCTTATCGGCCTCAAGGATGGTAAGGGCGATATTCAAGCACTAAACAAGATCATTAAAACGGTAGGGGATCGCCTTGTGTATGTAGGCGGTGTGCCCACAGCTGAGATTTTTGCAGAAGCGTACCTCTCCATTGGTGTGAATACCTACTCTTCTGCGGTGTTTAACTTCGTTCCGGATATGGCAGTAACGTTTTACAAAGCGTTACGCCAAGGGGACAAGGATACGGTTAAGAATATTACTACGGGCTTCTTTATTCCCTTTATTGATCTGCGTGATCAAAAATCCGGTTATGCAGTTAGCTTGATTAAAGAAGGCGCGAATATTATCGGCCGTCCGGCTGGTAGCGTCCGCGCACCTTTAACCATGCCGACCCCTGAGCAACGCCAGCAGTTAGAACGCCTAGTAGGTGTAGCACGCTCTTACTAAATGCTGGAAAAAAACCACCTGTAATAACAAGAGGTTTTAAGTGATGAAAACAACAAATATCCGTCGCCAAGCGCTGTTTGCGTTAACAGGTGTCTCACTATTAGCCGCTGCGGTCTCTGCCCAAGCCGATAACTGGAGGGGATGGAATATACACCCGGACGGTTACCCCAACACGGTAGCGCTTGAAGCCTTTGCTGAAGCGGTTACAGAACAAACGGAAGGACGTGTCTCGCCACGTGTCTACAATAATGCTGTATTAGGTGATCAGTCCGACGCGATTGAACAAACACGTAATGGCGCTCTGGACTTTGCCAACTTCAATATGGGCCCTATGGGTCCAATCGTTAAGGAAACGAACGTTTTCTCGCTGCCTTTTCTGTTTACCGATGTAGATCATATGCACACGGTGATGGATGGCGAGATTGGCCAGCGATTTGCTGATGCGTTGGAAGAGAAAGGTCTGGTGGTGCTTTCCTGGTTCGATTCAGGTGCCAGAAGCATCTACAACACCAAACACCCGATCAATACCCCAGAAGATGTCCAGGGCTTAAAGGTCCGGGTCATGAACAATGATCTCTACGTTGAGATGATGGAGGCACTTGGCGGCAATGCAACGCCAATGGCGTATGGCGAGGTCTACCAAAGCTTAACGACCGGTGTTCTGGACGGCGCTGAAAATAACTACCCTTCCTTTGAATCAAGTAACCACTACGAAGCGGCGGAATACTACTCGTTAACTGAGCATTTGATTATTCCTGAGTGTTTGTGTGTTGCTAAAGCAAGCTGGGAGAAGTTATCTGAAGAAGACAAGGCCATTGTACGTGAAGAAGCGATGAATGCTTCCGCCATGCAGCGTGAATTGTGGGTCGAAAGCTCTGAAGAGAGCCGTCAGATTATCCTCGATTACGGCGTGGAAGTTAATGAAGTAGAAGACAAAGCAGCGTTCCAGACACTGATGGAGCCCATGTACGAAAACTTTATCGCCAACAACCCCGGTACTGGAGAACTGATTGAGGAAATCAGAGCCGCACAATAATTTTCTTGCTGGCTTCCTTTCGGCGGCTTAATGCCGCCGAAAGATTAAAAGGAAATGTGCCGTGAGTATAGAACTCGAAACACCCAGCAGCAGGAAAAACACGACAAAAGGCGGCTCTCTGGATCGTGTATTAAACGGCATGGCTGAGCTATGCGTGCTTTTAGCAGGTGTCATGCTGGTTATTCTTATTGCCACGTTCGGCTGGCTGGTCTTCGGGCGTTATGTGCTTAACGATACGCCAACCTGGGTGGAGCAAACTTCTTTGGTGTTAGTGGTGTATATCACCTGCTTAGGCGCCGCAGCTGGCGTTAGATATCATAGCCATCTGAATATCGACTTTGTGCGTGAGAGCTTCCCTCCTTTTCTGCGCGCATTACTGCACCACATCTCGGACCTTTTCATCCTTGTGTTTGGTGGTTTTATGGCGGTTCAGGGTTGGAATTTGGTCATGACAAACCTGGAAAGAGCCATCCCAATGATTGGTCTTTCTGAAAGTTGGCGTGCAGCCCCTTTGGTGATCTGTGGTGTGCTGATCATGCTGTTTTCAGGGGCAGATATAGTTCAACGATTACTGTCTCGTAACGTTGAGAGGACATAAACCATGGGGCTGATGCTACTGTTTGGAATTTTCTTTCTCGGCCTTGTTGCAGGTGCGCCGGTCGCTTTTGCCGTTGGGCTGGCTGCTGTCGCTACATTTATGTATGAAGGGCTGCCGTTGTTTGTCGCCTTTCAGCGTATTCTTTCGGGAATTTCCGTCTTTTCACTATTGGCAATTCCTTTCTTTATTTTTGCCGGTGAGCTCATGCTTCACGGAGGCATTTCCACGCGCCTTGTACGCTTGGCTTCGGCCATGGTTGGGAAAGTACGTGGTGGCTTGGGAATGGTTAACATCAGTTCTTCCATGCTGTTTGGCGGTATTTCAGGCTCAGCCGTTGCCGACACCTCTGCATTAGGCTCAATACTTATCCCGGTGATGAAAGAGAAAGGCTATGACGCTGACTACGCTGTCAACGTAACGGTCACTTCTTCGGTGGCGGGTGTCGTGATTCCGCCCAGCCATAATATGATTCTCTATGCCGTAGCAGCAGGGGGCGGTATTTCCGTTACCCAGCTGTTTATCGCGGGGATTGTTCCTGGTATCTTGATGTGCCTCAGCTTGGCCGTAGCTGCTTATATTGTGGCCGTTAAGCGTGGCTATAAAGGCGAAGCATTTCCCGGCTGGCAAGCCTTATTACTTAGTTTAGTGGCCTCGCTGCCGGGTTTAATGACTGCTGTTATTATTGTGGGCGGTGTTCTTTCGGGCATTTTGACCGTAACGGAGTCCGGGGCCTTTGGCGCGATCTACGCCATTATTGTGACCGGGCTTGTCTATCGTGAGCTTAGGTGGGCGTCCTTCAAGGCAGCCGTTATTCAGTCGGTTAAAACCACATCATTGGTCATGATTTTGGTGGGCTGCGCATCGGCTTTTTCTTACCTGCTGGCGCTCTATAACGTACCTGAAATTCTGACCACCGGACTGATGACGATTTCAGACAAGCCTGTCGTGATTTTTTTAATGCTTAACCTGATTCTTCTGGTGCTAGGCATGATCATGGATATGGCAGCCTTGATTCTGATTTGCACGCCTATCTTCTTGCCGGTCGCCATGCAGTTTGGGATGGATCCTATCCAATTCGGCATCATCCTGATGATGAACCTTGGGCTGGGGTTATGTACACCTCCCGTTGGCGCGTGTCTTTTTGTAGGTTGTGTGATCGGAAAAATTAAAATTGAACAGGCGGTCCGCACCATTTGGCCGTTCTTTCTGGCGCTGTTTGTGGCGCTAATGCTGGTGACTTACATCCCGGCGGTTTCATTAACGCTACCTGGCCTTTTTAGATAATGCCACGACAGGAAAACCAGCCATGAGAATAGAATCGGTCAAGACTCATATTCTGGATCACAAGCTTGAAACAGCGTTTGAAAGTGCTTCGATGTCATTCACACGCCGCCAGCACTGTCTGGTCGAAGTCATTTGTGAAGACGGCACCGTTGGATGGGGTGAGTGCTTAGGGCCTGCCAAGCCTAATGCTGCCATTGTTCAGTTATACGCTCAAACACTGATTGGCGAAGACC
The DNA here is from genome assembly GCF_052378165.1 of Halomonas sp. AOP30-A1-24. Classification (NCBI taxonomy): domain Bacteria; kingdom Pseudomonadati; phylum Pseudomonadota; class Gammaproteobacteria; order Oceanospirillales; family Halomonadaceae; genus Halomonas; species Halomonas sp. AOP30-A1-24. Next base: position 100,470 of record NZ_JBQSXL010000010.1, on the reverse strand, counting down.
CGCTGCAAACCGAGAAAGTGTGGCTCAACCTTTATAACCGTCTCCGTGATCAGGGCCAGCGTGGCTTAACCATGACGGCATTGAGTGGTATCGATATTGCGCTGTGGGACATCAAGGGCAAGCACTTTGACGTACCTGTTTCCACTCTGCTTGGCGGTCGGTTCCGTGAATCTGTGCGTGCTTATGCCACCGGCTCGTTTTGCCGTGAGGGAGTTGAGCGTATCAGTGACGTTGCGGCGGAAGTGGCACGCTATCGCCATGAAGGCTTTCACGCCGTCAAGATCAAGATCGGCTTCGACGTTGAAGAAGACCTGAAAGTGATAGAGGCGGTGCGGGAGTCAATCGGGCCGGATGTGCGGTTAATGATTGATGCAAATCACGGCTACGACTACCTGGAAGCTATTGAAGTAGGCCAGCGTGCGGCAGCGTTTGGTGTCGACTGGTTTGAAGAGCCGGTACTCCCGGAGCAAATCGACACGTATGCCGCCGTAAGGGCAGGGCAGCCTATTCCCGTGGCTAGCGGAGAGAACTGGCACGGGCGTTACGCTATGCATGAGCCGCTGGCGCGTAGGGCTGTCGACATCGTACAGCCGGATATTTGCGGCGTGGGTGGCTTTAGCGAAATTCGTCGGGTGGCGGATATGGCCGCCATGCACGGCGTAAGGCTAGTGCCACACGTTTGGGGCACTGCAGTGTGTTTGGCGGCCAGCCTTCAGTTTATGGCAGCACTCGCGCCTAACCCACCGCGGCGAAAACCGCTTGAACCGATTATGGAGTTTGACCGAACTGAAAATCCGTTTCGTCAGGCGGTGGTACAAACGCCGGTTGAGCATCAACACGGCGTGATGAGCGTACCGGATGGTCCAGGATTAGGCATTGATATTAATCGTGAGGCGTTAAACACGTATGCATTAAAGGAAAGGCAGAGTACGGGTGCAGTTGATGAATAGCTAATAATTCGGTTCTAAATGTACTTCTATCTAATAACGAACGCTATTAAGCAGCTGCTTAATAGCGTTCGTTATCTATCTGTCTATTCATTAAAAGTAGAGAATAAAATATTAGACTAATGGAGTGATGCAGGCGCTTTGATTAGGCTATACGCTATCAAACATAATATGTATTACTAATAATGCATCAGATTTCTTTAGCGTATTGGAGACTAAATGAACATCTTTATCCGATATTTCGCGGGTATGATAATGCTAATGCTGTCAATAACAGCGCATTCAAATACACCCAGTAACCAGCTTATTATTGCATTGAAAATGAATAATATACTGTCGCTGGACCCTGCTGCGGCTACGGGTAACGATGTTGCCTTTGTTAATGCCAACCTTTATGACACGCTAATTGAACTGGATCCTCATGATCCAACCATCATCCTGCCTTCGATCGCTAGTGACTGGGAAGTAGCCGGCGATGATATGTCGATTCTGTTCACTCTAAACGACGATATTCACTTCCATTCAGGTAACGCACTCACTGCTGAAGATGTAGTTTGGACGCTGGAGCGTATCCTAAACCTTAATTTAGCGCTTGCAACAACGTGGAAAGCCTTGGGCTATACCCAAGAGAATATTTCCGACTTGGTTAACCAGGTTAGCGAGTACGAAGTCGAACTCAAGTTTCCGCGTAAGCTTGATCCAAAGCTGGTGATATATACGCTGGCGACGAGTCCCAGTGCTTTTATCCTTGATAAAAAGCACGTTCTTGAACATGAGCATGAAGATGACCTTGGGCATCGCTGGTTAACTACTAACTCTGCAGGTAGTGGTGCTTTTATCCTGGAGCAATGGATTCCCCAGGACAGAATTATCATGACCAGAAATAGCCAATACTGGGGTGGCGAGCCCATCATGGAACGCGTAGTAATGCGTAATCTAAAAGAGTCACAAACGATGCGTTTGATGATCGAGCGCGGTGACATCGATGTAGCCATCGGCATGTCGGTTCCTGATATTCGCTCGCTGGAAAGTGCCGAGAATGTAGATATCCAAACGACTCAGCGTGGCACCCTCTATTACGTCGCCGTTAGTATGCATAACGATATTCTAGCTAATAAAGAGGTTCGAAAGGCGATTAGAGGCACCATTAATTACGAGGGTATCAATAACAGTATTATGCCCTACTATGGAGTTTTTCATCAGCGCCCGATAAAACTTGGCCTGCCGGCTACCTTGCCGGAACCCATGTATTCAGTATCACCTGAGGAAGCTCGCGAGTTACTTCAAAGTGCGGGTTACGAAAATGGGTTTAGCACTACGATACGAGCACTTAATGAGTCTCCTTTTATTAATGCAGCTATCAACTTACAAAATAGTTTAAAGCGTATAGGAATAGATGCAGAAATTATTAGCGGATCGGGTAATCAAGTATACGGTGCGATGCGAGATCGCCGCTTTGATATTATCGTAGGGCGAGGAGGCGGCGGTTTTGCACCGCATCCAGACTCTAATCTTACCCCACTGCTTCTGAATCCGGATAATTCAGATGAAGCGAAGCTCACCAATTTTCAGGGTTGGCGTACTGGTTATCAGAATGATCGTATCAATGAATTAATTTTAGGCGCAGTTTCTGAAGCTGACAGTGATATACAAAATAGCCTTTACGAAGAAGTTCAATCCATCTATGAGGAAGAGGTTGGTGCCTTGTTCCCTTTCTCTCAAATGGTCAATACGGTAGCCGTTAGAAGTGAAGTGGAAGGGTATATAGATGATCCTGCCGCGATGACCCGCTTACGATCAGTTACCAAAAGAGGTGAGTAACCGACTTTATTTCTACTTTAAAACGGAGCATATAATAATGATAAGATCACGTTGGTTCGGCGCGTCTAAAAAGTTAGGTGTTATCTTTATAATCCTGTTTGGCCTTTTAACAATGACATTTGTTATTGGGCGGCTAATGCCAATTGATCCCGTCTTGGCGGTCGTTGGCCCGGATGCCGATTCATCGACGTATGAACAGGTTTTTCAGCAAATGGGGCTGGATCGACCTATCTGGATTCAGTACTTCTATTACCTCCAGGATATGCTTTCGGGTGATTTCGGCTATGCCATTTTAACAGGAAGCCCTGTTATCAACGATATTATTCGGGTGTTGCCTGCCACGATAGAGCTAGCCTCTGTAGCTATCATATTTGGTGTAGGGCTTGGGGTTCCCTTGGGTGTGTATGCGGCAACACATAGAGGTCAATTGGGTGATCATTTAACGCGGATTATCACCCTTTTTGGGTATTCGACTCCTGTGTTCTGGGTCGGCATGGTGGGATTAATCATCTTTTACGCGTGGCTTAATTGGGCCGGCGCGGCTGGAAGGATCGGGTTTGCTTATGATGGGATGTTCGAAAGCTATACCGGATTTTATCTCATAGACACCCTTCTTTCTGGCAACGTAGAGGCCTTTGTTAGCGCTCTACGACATATTGCCTTGCCCGCTGCGATTCTTGGCTTGAACTCCGTCTCTTTTATTGGACGAATGACGCGCAGCTTCATGCTAGAGCAGCTCTCCCAAGAGTATGTGAAAACGGCCCGTGTGAAGGGACTTTCTGAACATAGTGTTATCTGGAAGCACGCGTTTAAAAACATTCTGGTTCAGTTGCTGACAATAGTAGCGCTTGCTTATGGGGGATTGCTGGAGGGTGCGGTACTTATTGAAACCGTATTTGCCTGGCCTGGTTTTGGACAATATTTAACTGACAGCCTCTTAATGGGCGATATGAATGCTGTCATGGCCTCAGTTCTTTTCATTGGACTTGTATTTGTTTTCTTGAATTTATTATCAGACGTCCTATACAAGCTGTTCGATCCGAGGACTAAATAATGAGAAATGCTGAAACAATAAATAACGCGGATTACTCAATGGGCCTTCGGTCTAACGTTGCACCGACCAGAGCAACGTTGTTTATTAAATCGTTTAAAAAGCTTTGTAAAAATCCGCTGAGCGCTTCCGGGGTCGTTATTGTCGCCTTGCTACTCATTCTTGCTATAGCAGCTCCCCTGATAGCCACACATGACCCGCTTCAGCAGGATTTATTGCGCACGCTATCACCACCTTCCATGGCTCATTGGTTTGGCACGGATGAGTACGGAAGAGATATCTTCAGTCGTCTTGTTTATGGCTCTCGGGTAACTCTGTATATCGTCTTTTTGGTCACTATTATTGTGGGCCCTATTGGCTTATTTATAGGCACTATGTCCGGTTATTTTGGTGGCTGGATTGACAGTACTTTTATGCGTGTTACGGATATTTTTATCTCGTTCCCAAGTCTGGTGTTAGCACTGGCTTTTGTGGCGGCCTTGGGGCCAGGGCTTGAACATGCGGTTATCGCAATAGCACTCACTTCGTGGCCTCCGGTCGCGCGCCTTGCACGGGCAGAAACGCTTACGTTAAGAAACTCAGACTACGTTGTGGCAGCTCAGTTACAAGGGGCCTCGTCGTCTCGCATACTCGTACATTACATCTCCTTGATGTGCCTGCCCTCCTTGATTGTTCGTTTAACCATGAATATGGCAACAGTCATCCTGACGGCTGCAGCGCTCGGCTTTCTAGGGCTAGGGGCGCAGCCGCCGCTACCCGAGTGGGGCGCGATGATATCGACAGGGCGTAGTTATATGCTTGAGAGCTGGTGGCTCGTTGCTTTCCCGGGCGCCGCTATCATGCTTGTCAGCTTGGCGTTCAATTTATTGGGTGACGGCCTGCGTGACCTTCTAGACCCACGGACAGAGTGAGATACCCATGGATGTATTAACGGTTGAAAAACTGAACGTCTCTTTTCGTACCGATGAGGGCTTAAAGCACGCGGTTCGCGACGTATCTTTTACGCTTAAAAATGAAAAGTTGGCCATTGTTGGCGAGTCAGGCTCAGGAAAGTCGACAGTTGGGAAAGCCATACTGAAGCTGAACCCGCCGTCTTCAATCGTCACGGCTGACAAGCTCCAGTTTAAAGATTGCAATATTTTAACCTGCGATGATAAGCAAATACGCTCCATACGGGGCCAGCATATCTCAATGATTATGCAGGATCCTAAATTTTCGCTAAACCCAGTCATAACAGTGGGCGACCAGATTTCAGAGGCATTAAGAGTTCATCAGAATATAACCCGGCATGAAGCTAAAAGGGCCGCCATAAAAATGCTCCATGAGGTGAGTATTTCAGATCCTGAGCATGTGTATAGTCAGTATCCCCATGAAATATCCGGAGGCATGGGGCAGCGGGTAATGATTGCGATGATGGTAATACCCGAGCCAGATATTATTATCGCAGATGAACCAACATCGGCATTGGATGTGTCAGTTCAGCAGGATGTGCTTAACATATTAAATGAGCTCGTAGAAAGGAAAAATATCAGCCTGATATTTGTAAGCCATGACCTGAATCTGGTGAAAAAGTTTTGTGATCGCGTTTTGGTGATGTATGAAGGAAAAGTGGTTGAATCTATACAGGCCAATGAGCTTTCTAATGCAACGCATCCCTATACAAGAGGACTGATGGAGTCGCTTCCTAGCCTCAAGCATCGGCGTGACGTACTGCCGGTGCTGTCTAGAGACCAACAATGGCTTGCTTAGGAGTAGCTCAATGATTGCTATTGATTCGTTATCGTTCGATATCTCAAGCCTTACAAAATCAAAGCGTATTTTAAGTGACATTAACCTTAATATTGAGCGCGGTGAGTCGTTTGGCTTGGTAGGGGAGTCGGGGTCGGGAAAAACCAGCATTCTTAAGTGCTTGGCGGGCCAGTTTCAAGGCTGGGAGGGGACCATTCATGTACAGGGTAAATCGATTGCCAAAGCATCTTTGAAAGAGCGAAGCAATACCATGCAAATGGTATTTCAGGACCCCTATGGTGCTTTACACCCTCGGCACACCATTCGAAAAATTTTAAATGAACCGCTGGTGATTAAAGGCTTGCCCAATAAAGAGGAGAGGATTGTTGAGGCATTGGAGCAGGTGGGGCTTAATGAAACATTTTTATCTCGCTACCCCCACCAGATATCAGGTGGCCAACGGCAGCGGGTGGCGATAGCCAGAGCCATCATACTGGATCCTGACATTATTCTGCTGGATGAGCCTACTTCAGCGTTGGATGTTTCTGTCCAGGCCGAGATACTTAATCTTTTAGCAACCTTGCGCACCCGTCATCAGTTAACGTATCTCATGGTGTCACACGATCTTGGCGTTATTGCTCATCTTTGCGATCGTGTTGCCGTGATGAAGGGGGGAGAGGTGGTCGAGGTCGTTTCCAGAGAAGAGCTGATGGACGGAAATATAGCGCATCCCTATACGCAAAGCCTTTTACAGCATGCTTTTAACCGCGAATAAGGCTCTGGTTCAATAGAAAGTAAAGGTGGGAGGGCCCACCTTTATGTTTAACGTGATTTACCGTTGAGATTGAAACAACTCTGCATTGAACGTTCTGACAAAAAAGAACACAGCGCCAAGGCTTACCGCACTACTGTTGGTCTTCTTTATCTAACCTGCTCATCCAGCCAGTCGAAAGCAGCATCTTGCATATCGGCCGTGAACGTATGTGCTTTGTCTTGCCATACGCGGGTAGTGAGGCCTTCACTTTCTCCGTAGGCATCCCATACGCTGTGCATTTTCGCCATGGCCGCTTGTACGGCGCTGGTGGGAAACAGTGGACCTTCTCCTCCGACATAAACCAGCATCGGCTTGAGTGCTGATAGCGCCGCCACATCCGGAAAGTCTAGCAGGCTCAATAATCCAGGATGTAACATTGTAAAAGCCGACTGACCGCGCAACTGATTATTGCCCGGGAGCATAACTCTTTGCTTTCTGCCATCCACCCATCGACGACGGTGGCTCTAATCTCGGGTGACAACGTCGTTGCTATTAGCGTTCTCATCTTGTCTCCTCAAGCCCGGTCGGTAACGCCAGTTCTGATGGGCTTGGTATGGCACCGGTCTGTACCATCCATTCAGCTAACAAGTTAGGCCAGCCTGCTACCGGCTTACCCTGTGCTCCCCCTATGCCGAAACCATGGCCTCCGTCACGGAAGATATGTAGCTCCGCCTTAACGCCTGCTTCATGAAGTGCAGTATAAAAAGCAACGGCGTTGGCTGGTGATACGGAGGGGGCGTCGTCGGCCATTACCAAAAACGTTTCAGGTGCATCCGTACTGACGTGCTCTTCAGGAGAGTAATCACTTTTTTGCTGCGGCGTTGGGTTATCACCAAGCAGAGCAGAGCGTGAGCCTTTATGAACGCCGTTATCCTGCATTGTCACCACCGGGTAAACCAGGGCTACAAAATCGGGGCGGGCTGAGATAACGTGTGCCTCGTTGTCCTCTTCATAAGTGGTCCGGTCATAGCCAGTAGCGAGCGATGCACCCAAGTGGCCTGCGGCGGAGAAGCCCAGAAACCCAATGCGATCAGGATTCAGCCCCCACTCATCAGCATGTCCACGCACTAGACGCATCGCGCGCTGAGCATCGGCAAGCGGCGCATCCGCGCGGTCAGTGTGTCCCTCGCCAGGCAGGCGGTAGGCAAGTAGGAAGCTGGTGACGCCCAGAGGCGCCAGTGCTTTGGCAATTTCAATCCCTTCCTTGTCGAGAACCACACGCCTATAAGAGCCGCCCGGGGCGATAATGATGGAGGTGCCGTTGGGGTTTTCTGGAACCCAAGCCGTTAGGCTTGGTTCAGCAATGCCTGTAAGGGCTCGGTCAGCCCTAAACAAGTTTTTGGAGCGCTCATCAATGGTTGGTGTGAGGTCAGCGGGTGTTCCCGCGGGCCGCTCGTCCCAAAGCGGTAGAACCGCTTCATGCTGTAAAACATCGGCCATAGCTCCCTCCTGTGCTCATAAAACCGCACAAGGCTAACGCCACCAGTCATGCGGATAAATGTAGTGTTTGTTTTTACATGGTTGATAAACCATTTAATGCGTCATGCGATCATTGTTTTTATAAAAAAAGAGTGTCTGCTGCTATGGGGAGCAAGAGACACTCAGCGCTAGTTTTACTGATTGAACACTAACCGTTGTAGAGCCAAGGCACGTGCACGCTGTTCGCTCTCAGTATTGGCTTCTTGTTGAAGCAGGGCCCTGATCTCAGCGAGCGTTACTTCATCAAAAGGCTGCGCCATTGCTGACGTGTTTTCTTCCTGAATGAACCAGTTGTCATCGCTGATATCGCCGTGAACGCTATCGGGGTAATCGCTTTCGCTTTCCATATGCAGCGATACGTTGCCCGCTAACTGAGCAGATTCTAACTGATCACCATAGGGGCTTTGGCGAACAATAAAGTTGAAGCGCTTATTGTCGATAGCCACGTTATCAACGATGGACAAAGCGCCCGAGTTGAAGTTATCGGTGAAGCCATCCATACCATTATTGAATGAAAGGTTATTTTTCACGGTGTGAGCAACAGGAAGGCCTTCGCCGCCCAACTTGAAGCCATTACCCAGGTTGCCGCCTGTTTGCTGGGTGTTAAAGGTCTGGCCATTATTAAACGCAATGGAGTTGGTAATGGTTACGGCGCCGTTAGGGCCATCCTCTACTTTGTTGAACAGGTCCCAGCCATCGTCGATATTGTGGTGCGAGATGCAATAATCGAACGAGTTGCCTTCACCGATACGCATCTTGGCGGCAAAGCCGTCGGCGTTGATGCCGGATGCGTCCTCGTTGTTATAGCTTTCGCTATAGCGCACCGTGTTATGGCTGGCCCACAGGGCGCGGCCAACGTCGGAGGGCGAGGTAATCTGAAAGCCGGTGTCCGGGGCGCTGTGGGTCACGATATGTTCGAAAACGTTATGGCTGCCGTGAATAATCAAACGCTCGCCCGCGACTTCAAGATGATCCAACTGCCAGTAATTAGCGTTATGCGACACCATACCGGTGAAGCGCACCTCAGCGTTTTCGCCGGAAAGCCGCTTTAACGCGTCTGGTGTGCCGCTGGCGGTCAGCGGAATTTCAATGGCGCCATACTCGCCGTCGGCCAAATGAATGGTGCCCCCTGGCGCGACCAGCGAGATAGCCGATTCCAGGTCTAACGGATTGTCTAGGTCGCCTGGCTGCCCTGCGCGCCCGTCCGGTGATACGTGAAGGTTGTAGGGGTCTGCAACGTCTATCAATTCAAGCATTAGGGTCGTGTGCTGGGGGTGGGTATCAGGCCCTTCGGAAGGCACGAAGGTAACGTTTAGCTCGGTGGGCTCTTTAACCTCAAGCGGAAAATGAAACAGTTGACCGGCTTCTACTTCTAGTGACTCGCCAAGCGCCTCTCCATCCTTGGCTAAGCTGAAAGTACCTGCGTAGTTGGCCAGTGCCTGCAGCGTATAATCCGATGTTGTCACGAGGCTGGGTGAGGCGATTGACCACACGAGCGGCGCTTCTAGCGCCTGATATTCAGCAGCTTGCTGGGTGTCGGCATCAGACAGCTCAATGGTGATATCGGAAACGTTGAGCCGGGCATTGCGCGAGGCAAAAAAACCTATGGACTGGTGCTCTGGGTCCTGTACCTCGACCAGGTTGGCGGGCGCCTCGATCAGCTCATGGCGGTAGATCTCATCGCCATCCTCCAGGGTAACGCTGAAATGTTCATCGCTGCGTGCAAGGCTCATGCGGTAGGTGTGTTCGCTGCCGTGGGGTATACCTTCGGCATAGTCTTCCTTGCTCAGCAGATTACCCGGGTTTCCCCACGGGTCCTGAATACCCTCGCGGTATACCGCCGTTGCATTTGCCAGCCCATCGTTCTCCCGCGTATGCGAGCGCATCAAGTTCATGACCATATTGGAGGCAGCTGGAAATTCCTCATGGCCAGCAGGTTGGGGGTTAGCGCGTGGCGCTCCCACTACATCACGAACGATAATGCCTGCACCTTCCTGACGGTTGGGTGTTGCCCCTGTTTCCGGGCCTAACTGCTCTAGTGTAAGCGTTGCTGTGAGCACGAAGTTTTTATCAGTGGGCAACGTCGTGTAATAGAAGGTACCGCCTTCATGCGAGTTGGCGAGCTTCCCGCCTCGGCTCTCAATTGTCACGTTATCAAGCAGGGCACCCGAGGAGACTGGTTCGCCATTGTGGGTCACCTCATTGGTGCCGACTTTCTCAGGCAGAATAGTGGAGCCAAAATTTAAATCCGTTGACTGGCCAAAGGTGACGCTCTGCCAAACAAGTTCGGAAGCGTCATCGGCGTGCACAAGCGAGATGCCCAAGGCGGGTGTTATAACGGTCAAGGCAAGCGAGGCTATCTTTCTCATGAGTAAACCTTATGTTCTTTATGATTGTTCTAAAAAGACTGGCCACAGCCCGAGAAAGGACGATGACGCTGAAAATTCGTCAAAAGATAATACATAGTACGTTTTGAGCTACAAATTAGCTAAAAGTATGACAGCACTAAAACAAAGATATGAATGTAGCTTTAACGTATCTCGACCCAGTCCGGGCTTTGGCCAACAGGCAGGCGATTAACTAACTGCAAATAGCCGGTCTCGCTATCTATTCGATAACTCGCAATATGATGGGAAAACTGTCCGGCGGCGATGAGATAGTGACCACAAGCAGTAATGGCAAAGCCACGGGGGCGGTTCTCCGTCTCAAAATACTTTTCAAAGTGGATTGTGCCATCTGATTGCAGATTAAAGAGGTGCAGCGTTGAGGTGGCTTTTTCAGAGGCATACAGAAAGCGAGCATCCGGAGTAATATGAATATCCGCTGCTTGAAATGCCTCTTGCTGATCAGGTAAGTACGCCGTTTGCAGGTGGTTTAAACCTTCTGCACCATAACGGACGACGTTAACTGTGCCGTTACGTTCGCCAATGATGTACGCAATAGGCTGGGTAGGGTGATAGGTAATATGCCTTGGTCCAGTGCCCTCTGAGAGCATAAGCTCATCAATACATTGAGCCGGAAACGAGGCAGCGCTACCGGAAGACCGTGATTCCCATTGCCATTGATATATAACGTCTTTGCCAAGGCCCGTAGCTAGAATAGTCTTGTTGTCTGGCGCCATGCGCAGCATATGCGCATTCACAATTTCTTGAATCTGATGGGGCTTTACCGCTATACGGTTATCTTGCTGTATGTCAAAAACGCTGACGTGATGATCGATAAAAGATGCGCTTAACAAGTGCGTATCATCAGTGTCTGTCTGGATATAGGCAAGATTGGTTTCAACAGGCGTGTTACCTAAGTGCTGTAGACCGCCTTTGGCATCAATCGTGAAGCTGGCAATAAAAAACGGTTCTCCTCGGGAAACGGCATAGAGTGTATTACGCGCACGCGATATGGCAAGTGGCATGGCTCCACCCGGTTTTTTAAGCCCTGGAAGACGTGTGTGCGTAACGTATTCAAGTGTTCCGGTTGCTAATGATAGGCTGGCGGTATATAGCTCTCCGCTTAGCGCACAGCCTATATATAACGCTTGTTTTTTATCGATCATCGTGGCTTTTTGGTTCATGTTGACTGTCCTTTACGATAGCTTAAAACGATACGCTTGAATTCGTCATCTGCGCTGATCTTCGGTCTTCGTATATTCATACCATTGTCTATATTGTTGTCGGCAGTGTGTTTCTCTAATATTAAACATATTATGTATGACTTTAAGAAGCCATGCCAAATGTAAAAATACGCTATATACGAGGGGCCAAGGCACGATGAAAATCGAATCCATATCCGTAGACGTTATCCGCTATGAATCCAAATTAGCCCGAGACAGTGCGGGTCACGCCCATGCTGGAAAGCCCAGCGAAGCGCAAATTGCCATGCTCTCCGTGACAGCCGAAGACGGCGCCAAGGGGTACGCTTTTGCACCCAAAGAATTGATCCGCCCTTACATTGTTGAAAACTACTTTAAGAAGGCGGCTATCGGTAAGCCTGTGCATGCGCGGGAGCTTATCTGGCAGGATCTCTGGTTGCGCCAACGGGGTAGTGGAGCACAGCTAACAGACCGTGCCATGGCTGTTCTAGATCAAGCGCTTTGGGATCTGGCGGGTCGCCAGTTGAATGTACCTGTCTATCAGCTGTTGGGCGGTGCCCGGGACAAGGTAAAGGCTTATGCCAGCACCATGTGTGGGGATGAAACGCAAGGGGGACTCTCCACGCCTGAAGAGTACGCCCAGTTTGCGGAATCCCTGGTCGCGCGTGGTTATCAAGGCATCAAGCTACACACCTGGATGCCGCCGGTTAGCTTTGCGCCTAGCGTCGAAATGGATATTCGTGCTTGTGAAGCCGTCCGGGAAGCAGTAGGGCCCAACGTGGCACTCATGCTGGATGGTTACCATTGGTACAACCGACTGGATGCCTTGAAAATCGGCCGCGCGCTTTCGCGTCTGAACTTCGCTTGGTTTGAAGAACCGATGCCTGAAGATTCCATGGAGTCCTACCGCTGGCTGACCCAGCAGGTGGATGTGCCGGTTATCGGCCCGGAAACCATTGGTGGCAAGCATCAAAGCCGTGCCAGCTGGGTTCAGCACAATGCCTGCGACATCCTGCGTGCAGGTGTCGCCAATGGTGGGGGTATCACGCCTTGCATCAAGGCGGCCCATCTGGCCGAGGCGTTCGGCATGGACTGCGAAATTCACGGCAACGGCGCGCCGAACCTGGCGGTCGTGGGTGCTATAACCAATTGCCAGTGGTACGAGCGCGGCCTATTGCACCCGCATATGGATTACGACGAGGCGCCTGCTTACTTGAACGTCATTGTCGATGAAATGGATGCACAAGGCTTCGTTCACCTGCCCGACCGACCGGGCCTGGGTGAAAGCATCAATTTTGATTACATCAAAAATAATACGCTAGAGAGCTACTAATTTGGTTAACGGGCCGGGTTAGTTCACCGCGTATATTTCAAAGCACCAGCTTTATAACTATCCGGCAACGCCGATGTTCCAATAATAAAGTGATAAGGGGTTCTTATGAGTGTCGATGTCTGGGTAATATTAATTTACCTTGTCTTTCTAGTAGTCATTGGTTGGGTGTTTAAAAACTTCAATGCTAATACCAGTGACTACTTCCGCGGTGGCGGTAACATGCTGTGGTGGTTGGTAGGTTCAACCGCCTTCATGACACAGTTCTCAGCCTGGACATTTACAGGTGCCGCTTCTCAGGCCTATATGAGTGGCTTTGCGATCATATTTCTTTTCATGGCCAACGCTGCCGGTTATTTCCTTAACTATGTGTATTTTGCGCCGCGTTTTCGGCAGCTGCGCGTGGTCACCGCTGCAGAAGCGCTGAAGATGCGCTATGGCAAACCCAGTGAGCAAACCTTTATTTGGTTTAGTATGTTTGATGGGTTGGTATCCGCAGCAACCTGGTTAAGTGCTCTGGCAATCATTACTTCGGCGGTGTTTAACGTTCCGCTTGAAACCGTTATTTTGTTAACCGGTATTGCCGTAGTAGCAATGTCAGTAACGGGCGGTGCCTGGGCGGTGGTTGCCTCCGACTATGTTCAAATGCTGATCATTATGTCGGTTACCTTTGTTTGCTTTATCGTTGCCTGGGGGAATACAGAAAGCATAGGCCATGTTGTATCCAGCTATGACGGTGAGTTTTTGACAGGAAGTGGCTATGGCTATGCATGGCTGTTTGGATTTTGGGTATTCATGTTAATTATTAAGCAAATATTCATGATGAATAACACGCTTAATGGTTATCGCTATATTTGCGCCAAAAACAGTAAGAATGCTCGCTATGGTGCTCTGTTTACCCTTTGTCTTGCTTTGATTGGGCCCATTATATGGTTTTTCCCTGCATGGTTTATGCATGCTTACAGCCCGGACTTCACAGATAACTTCGCTATGTTGGGCGCTAAGGCCAATGAGGCTGTCTTTGTCGGCTTCGTTAGTGAATATATGCCGGCAGGTATGTTGGGACTGCTGATGGCTGCAATGTTTGCTGCTAGTATGTCTTCAATGGACTCAGGCTTGAACCGTAACGCAGGCTTCTTTGTACGGAACTTCTATCTACCTGTTATAAAGCCCCATGCTACCGAGAAAGAGATGATGCGTGTCTCACGCTTTGTCACCCTCAGTTTCGGTGTGATCATTATCGGTATCAGCCTGTTTATCAACTCGCTAAAAAGTATGAGCCTGTTTGATATCTTGTTAACGGCAAGCGCGTTGATTACCTTCCCGATTACCATTCCTGCCATGTTGGGTATGATTATTCGCAAGACACCAGACTGGTCTGGCTGGGGAACGCTCGTAGTGGGCTGTATGGTTTCTTATGTTATTGGCGCATGGCTATCGCCAGAGTTCGTTAATAATGTAATGGGAATGGATATTACTGACCGTGAGTGGTCTGATTTCCGCGTCTCATTTGCTATCGGTGCACATGTCGTAATAACTGGTGGTTTCTTCATGTTGAGTACACTTTTTTACAAACCTGAAGCGCAATCAGACGAGCGAGCAGATGAACGCGCGGAAATGTGGCAGCGTTGGGAAACGCCGGTAGAGAGTACCGAAGAAGATCCAGCTTCCGATGCAATTGATTATGCCCAGAAAATTGTGCTGGGTCGTTTAATTCTCATTGGCAGCATCATGGTGATGGGCTTGTCATTACTTCCCAACTCGATGGATGGACGCCTAATCATGCTCTTGTGCGGAGGGATACTGTTGGTTCCTGCGGTTCTGATGCTTATCTCGGCGCGTGCCAGTAAGCGAGCTATGCATAAAGCGGAATTGAAGACTCAAACCGCTTAATAACAGTGACCCACAACAAAGCACTCTCTTGATGCAGGTACAGGCGTAGGGAGAGTGCTTAATGAAACATAATACATTATAAGTGTTATGTATAGGGTGCGCGCAAGTTCACACCATGTGAAGAATTTTTAGCGTGCGATAACAATAAGTGCTTAACCGAGAAGGCTATTTATGAAAAATACAAAGTTAGTTAATGGGGTGGCAGTACTTGCAGCAATGTTTTGTAGTCTTGGTCATGCAGGCACAACGACCATAGCAACAAAATATGAACAGACCTTTAGAGATAATCAGGATTATAAGGTCAAGTTTGGTATTGGGCATGTATTCGATAATAAAATATCACTTGGCTTTGAGCACCAACGTCGCTGGCGCGATGAGATAAGTGGATCACCTGAGTTAGCTGAGAATTTATTTGGTCTTGGCTATACCTATGCACTGGATGAAGATAAACGATGGACACTTCAGCCAAAGATTGAATACAAGTTTAACCCAGGTCAGGAAATGGCTCGTCCAATGCTCAGGTTAAACTATCGTATTAATGATGCTTTGCGGATTGGTACACGCTACCGCTATGAATATCAGACGTATAAAGAAGGTAACGGGCCAAGGTCGCGAGCCAATCGATTTGACGGATATATCAATTATGCTCTGACGGACCAAATTGGTCTGGCTTGGAACACTAGCTACGCCTATATGCTTGGTGGTGATAATCGTATGTATACAGGGTCCCGTGACCGTTGGGAGCATGAGTTTAGCGTTGGTTATCGCATCAATCGAGCCAATGCGCTTGCTATAACCTATAAGCGTAAAGATGAAATACGCGAAGGGGCATCTAGTAATGCTGGAAAACATAATGATGCTGCCCAGCTAACGTATAGCTTCCGATTCTAAACACCCGTTATGGGTAATATAAGCAGGAGCGTTCAGGCTTGCATAAAACAGATGCAGGTTGAGGTGGTTTAAAAACATTGATTCCGCTTCTGCTTCCCTCTATAGTTGTGTGATGTATTACAACGAGACATGATACAGGAATAAATATATGAATTTTTCACGTGAAAATACTGTGACAGCTATCTCAAACGGCTTGCTATCTTTCCCGATTACGGATTTCGACAGTCAAGGCTGTTTTAACCGTGAGAGCTACCAGGATCGCCTGAAGTGGTTTGTGAGCCATGAAATTACAGCTGTCTTCGTTGCTGGCGGAACGGGCGAATTCTTCAGTCTGTCGCTGGAAGATTTCCGCGATGTAGTGACAACAGCGGTTGAAACTATCGGTGGTCAGCTACCTATTATTGCTAGCGCAGGCCAAAGCGTTGAGATGGCCAAGGCTCAGGCCAAAATTGCCGAAGAAGCCGGGGCTGACGGTATTCTCTTGATGCCTCCCTATCTAACGGAATGTCCTCAGGATGGCTTGGTCGCCTATGCACGTGAAGTGTGTAACAGCACGTCCATCAACGTTATCTACTATAACCGTGGTAATGGCATTATGAATGCCGAGTCGGTCAAGCAACTAGCCGATTCCTGCCCAAATTTGATTGGCCTTAAAGATGGTAAAGGCGATATTCAGGCACTGAACAAGATTGTGAAAACGGTCGGCGACCGTCTGGCATACATTGGGGGCGTACCTACCGCTGAGATTTTCGCGGAAGCCTATTTGTCGATCGGCGTTAATACCTATTCTTCAGCGGTGTTTAATTTTGTGCCCGATATGGCATCAACGTTTTATAAGGCACTGCGTGCCGGCGAACAAAAGACGGTAGAGAAAATTATCCGGGATTTCTTTATTCCGTTTGTTGATCTACGCGACCAGAAAAAAGGCTATGCCGTTAGCTTGGTTAAACTGGGGGCTGATATCGTCGGCAAGCCTGCAGGTAACGTGCGTGCACCGCTGGTGATGCCTTCTGAGTCAGAGCGCAATCAGTTGATCGACTTGGTCAACGTTGCCAAGCAGTATTAAAGGCCGCCGCAGCAGCGATTTTCAAACAATTCAGGAGGCATGATGTCAATTCCAGAAAATACCCGCCCATTAACTGGCCCGTCCCCGCGCTTTAAGGCGCCTGCGGGAGCAACTGATTGTCATGCCCATATTTTCTTACCAGAGTTTGAGGCGCAAGAGGGCGGGCCTCAAATTGCTGAGCTGGCAACGGTTGAAAATTATCGTGAGCTGCAAAAATGGTTGGGCCTGGAGCGTATCGTTATTACCCAGCCAAACGCTTACCAAACCAACAACGCTGCCTTGGTCGCAGCGTTAGAGCAGTTTGGTCCTGAGGTGGCACGCGCTATAGCTGTCATTACACCGGATACTCCTCGAAGTGAGCTTGATCGGTTACACGAGAAGGGCATACGTGGCGCACGTATCATGCAGCTGCCAGGTGGGGCGGTAGGTATTGATCGTATGTTGGCTGTAGAAAACGTTATTCAGGATATGGGTTGGCATCTCATGGTCCAGTTTAATGGCCGTGATCTGCCTGACTACCATGAAGAGCTGCAAAAGATTAAAGGGCGCTACATTATTGATCATATTGGTAAGTTCATTGCCCCAGTGCCTGCCGATGACCAGCGTGTTGATGACATCCTGCGTTTGATCGATAAGGGTAATGCATGGTTCAAAATCTGTGGTGCGTATGAAACCAGCTTGACGGGCGGGCCAGATTACTCAGACGTATCGCCTATTGCCAAGCGCGTCATCCAGCATGCGCCTGACCGGGTTATCTGGGGATCCAACTGGCCCCATGTTGGCGTCCAGCGCGCACAATACCCAAGTGATGCTGAGCAGCTGGATATTCTCTTGGATTGGGCAGATGCAGAGACGCGGCAAAAAATATTGGTAGATAACCCGGCATTTCTCTACGGTTTCTAGTTATAAGCAGGTTGTTATTAAATTTTACTACCTGGCAACTATAAGATGAGCAGGAGATGGGTATGTTAAACAAATTATTAGTCACTGGTGCTGCAGGTGGTGTGGGTAAAGCGATTCGTCCTTACTTAACCAAGCTCGCCAAGAATGTGCGCCTTTCCGATATTTCAGATATCGCAGATCCGGCTGCTCATGAAGAAGTGATGGTATGTGATCTTGCCGACTATGAAGGCGTAAAAGCGCTGGTAGATGGCTGTGACGGTATTATTCACTTGGGCGGCGTCTCTGTTGAAAAGCCTTGGGAGGGCATTTTACAGTCAAACATTATTGGTACTTACAATCTTTACGAAGCAGCACGCCATTTAAATAAGCCGCGCATCATTTTTGCAAGCTCGAACCATACCATTGGCTTTTACGAGCGCACTCAAAAAATTAACACACAAGTGCCGCGCCGCCCTGATTCTATTTATGGTCTTTCAAAGTGTTTTGGAGAAGACTTGGCGAGCCTCTACTTCGATAAATTTGGTATTGAAACGCTAAGTATCCGAATCGGATCCTGTTTCCCTAAACCGGCTGATGCTCGCATGCTGGCGACTTGGCTCCATGTTGAGGATTTACTGGCTCTGTTTGAGCGTGCGTTTCAGGCGCCCAAGCTGGGGAATTCCGTCATTTATGGCGCTTCTGATAACGCTGAACAGTGGTGGGATAACCAGCTGGTTTCGTTTTTGGGTTGGAAGCCGCGCCATAGCTCTGAGCAGTGGCGCGAGGAAATTGAATCCAAGGGGGGGCAAGCAGCAGACCCTAACTCACCAGAAGTGGTTTATCAGGGTGGAAAATTCGCTGCTTCAGGCCATCCTGATGACTGATCGTCATATGTATGATTAAAAAACGTATGGGTTGTTATATAGTGGTACATATTATGGAGGGCATTAAGCAAGCCTGAACTTTGATCTACGTGAGAGTTAGTGAAGCATGAAAAATCTTGGCATAAAACCTTTAGTGCATGGTGGTAGCTTGTCGCGACAGGTCTCCCAGCAATTGGAAAGTATTATTGCAGGCCAGGAAATCCCGGTGGGAGATAAGCTCCCACCAGAAGGCGCGCTATGTGACATGTTCGGGGTTAGTCGTACGGTCATTCGTGAAGCTATCACTCACTTAAAATCGCAGGGGCTTGTTGAAACCCGCCGTGGAATTGGAACACGCGTGTTGCGTTCGCTTCCTGAAAGCAAGGCTTCGGGTAAGAAAATTCGACTGAGCACTATCGAGGATATTTTAAATATTCTTGAGCTACGTCTGACTATTGAACCCGAGGTGGCTGCTTTGGCCGCCAATCGGCACGATGAGCAAGATAAACAACGCCTGATAAGCCTGCATCAAGATTTTATTCAGGCGTGTAAGCACGCGACGCAGGCACGAGAGGAAGATCTGGCCTTCCACGCAGCTATCGCGCAGGCAACGCATAACCCAGCGTTTGCCACCATTTATGAGCAGTGGGATGTAGGCACAATTCCTCGCGCTAAGTTGATGTCAGTGGAAGTGGATTTGCAAACGACATACCAGTACCTGCAAAGAGTAAGCCAGGAACACTCTGACATTCTTGAGGCAATTCTGGCCCGTGATCCAAAGGCGGCCAATGCTGCCATGTATCAACATTTAAGCCGAGCATATAAAACTTACTATTCTTACAAGTAGGTGCGTTTAAAGGTGATGCCCTACGCGAATCTATCAGGAGAGATCGACCATGGCACTGGAAGGCAAACTCTTAATCGGTCAGCAGGTTGTCACCGGCACACAGCGCAATATCCAGGCTACTAACCCTTCTACGGGTGAGTTGCTTGAGCCGGTCTACGTAGGCGGAGACCGAAGCCATGTTGAACAGGCCACTAAGCTTGCCTGGGATGCACTGGATACCTATCGCGAAACTTCACTGGAAGCACGCGCCACCTTTCTTGAAACCATTGCCAATGAGATTGAAGCAATTGGTGATGAGCTGATCGAACGTGCCATGGCGGAATCCGGTCTTCCGCAAGCACGTCTTGCTGGCGAGCGTGGCAGAACCTGTGGTCAGTTACGCTTATTTGCATCGGTAGTGCGCGCTGGTGAGTGGTTGGATGTACGTATCGACCCTGCCATGCCGGATCGTCAGCCGCTGCCGCGTGCTGATTTACGCCAGCGCCATATCGCTTTGGGGCCGGTGGCTGTGTTTGGTGCCAGCAACTTCCCCCTGGCATTCTCTGTAGCGGGTGGCGATACCGCCTCTGCGCTGGCGGCGGGCTGCCCGGTAATAGTGAAGGGCCATTCCGCTCACCCCAGCACGTCCGAGCTGGTGGGCCGGGCGATCCAAAAAGCAGTGAAAGCCTGCAACCTGCCGGAAGGCGTGTTCTCGCTTCTGTTTGGTTCGGGTAATGAAATTGGTCAGGCGCTGGTCACCGACCCACGTATTCAGGCAGTAGGTTTCACCGGGTCACGCAGTGGCGGTACAGCGCTGATGCAGGCGGCTCAAAATCGCCCCCAGCCCATCCCTGTTTACGCTGAGATGAGCAGCATCAACCCGGTCTTTTTACTACCCGCAGCGCTGAAGGAAAACAGCCAGGCGTTGGGCGAGGCATTCGTTGGCTCACTCAATATGGGGGCTGGCCAGTTCTGCACCAGCCCCGGCTTGGTGATCGCCGTCAAAGGTCCGGATCTGGATTCATTCATTCAGTCGGCACAAAAAGCGGTGGAAGGCAGCGGCGCGCAAACCATGCTGACACCGGGCATCCATGACGCGTATCAAAAAGGCGTTTCCGCACTGAGCGGTGAGGCCAATGTGAGTGAAGTCGCCCGTGGCCAAACCGGCAGCGGCAGCTATCAGTGCCAAACGGGCCTATTTGCCACGTCGGCAAGTAATTTCCTCGCGTCTGAAGTGCTTCAGGAAGAGGTGTTTGGCGCGAGCTCACTAATCATCGAGTGCCAGGATATGGCCGAAGTGAAGCATGTGGCCGAGCAGTTGGAAGGCCAGCTAACGGCCACGCTGCATATGAATGATGCCGATATTGACGCGGCAAAAACGTTGTTGCCCACGCTTGAGCGTAAAGCAGGGCGGGTTCTTGCCAATGGCTGGCCAACTGGCGTAGAGGTTTGCCATGCCATGGTTCACGGCGGCCCTTACCCTTCAACGTCCGATAGCCGTACTACTTCGGTAGGCACCGCCGCGATCAAGCGCTTTTTGCGTCCGGTATGCTATCAGTCACTGCCAGAAAGCTTATTGCCAAGCGCGTTGCAAGAAAGCAATCCGCTGAAAGTTAGCCGATTGGTAGATGGTAAGCGGGAAGCCTGATATCTCTTTGAGATCATCGGAAGTCATCCACTAGTCAAGACCCAAAGCAGGTAAGTAATTACCTGCTTTTTTATCAAGTGTGCATCTAACAATTAAAATTCGCAGGAGTAGATGATGAGTGAAGAAATTACCCTTTCATTGAAAGATGCTGAAGCCCTGAGTCTCAATGTGCTTCAACATAATGGCTATAGTCAGGCTCACGCGGAAGCCATTACACGTAATGTACTGGCCGCTCAGCGTGATGAGTGTCACTCACATGGCCTATATAGGCTGATTGGCTGTGTTAACACGGCCCGCAATGGCGGGGTGGACACGCACGCAACGCCGGAAATTATCGACCAGGCAGCTAGTGTTGTTAAAGTGAACGCTCATCAAGGGTGCTCGTTATTGGCATTTGAACAGGGTAAACAAAGCCTTGTTGAAAAGGCCAACCGCACGGGCATTGCGGCACTTGCGATCAATAACAGCTTTCATTTTTCAGCGCTGTGGCCTGAAGTGGAGGCGCTCTCTAGCGAAGGTTTGATCGGTATCGCTATGACGCCAAGCCATGCGTTTGTTGCACCTGCAGGTGGCACTAAGCCGCTACTGGGCACAAATCCTATCGCATTTTCATGGCCGCGGCCGGGTGGCACACCGTATACGTTCGATTTTGCGACTAGCGTTGTAGCGCGAGGTGAAATCGAGTTGCATAAGCGCGCCGGGAAAACGATTCCTTCTGATTGGGCGATAGATGATAAAGGTAGCCCCACCAGTGATCCGGTAGCAGCACTTGCGGGTGCCATGCTGACCTTTGGCGGCTATAAGGGCTCGGCGCTTTCTACCATGATTGAGCTGCTGGCCGGGCCGCTGATTGGCGATGTACTGGGCCATGAAACTCAGGCTGCCAACGAGCAGAAAACCGGCAAACCCTTTCATGGCGAGCTGATTATCGCCATATCGCCAGAGGTATTCTTGGGGAAAGACGCCGAACACCATCTTCAGCATGCAGAGGTACTGTTTGATAATATCCTCGGGCAGGGCGCTCGCTTACCTTCCCAGCGCCGTTTTAAGGCGCGTGAAAATAGCCTGCAAAACGGCGTTACGTTGCCAAAGGCTCTTTACGATGAGCTTGTTGAACTGACTCATTAAGCCATTAAGCATCTCTGATAATGGCATGCTGCCTTATTTAATGCTCCGCTTTCGGGTTAGAAAGGAAGGTTTGATGGCGCTATATCCTCTCCGTAGCCAACCTGATGCTTGACGTCGCTGTCATCATTGCGCCTATTTTTTTGCTGATTGGCGTCGGCTATTTTTCCATGCGAATTCGCATTCTTGACCGCGAGCAAATGCAGGGAGTTGGGCGGTTTGTGCTGTATATCGCGCTCCCTGCGCTGTTGATCCGTGCCCTTACCCAAAATCCTCTTGAAGAGGTGTTTAACATCCGTTACCTGTTAGCTTACGGGCTTGGGTCGCTGGGTGTTTTTGCCGCTGCACTGGGTTATAGCGTAATGTTGAAAAAGCAAACGCTTACGACCGGAAGTATTAGCGCGCTGGGAATGTCCGCATCAAATAGCGCGTTTAGTGGATATCCGGTTGCGGTAATGATTATCGGCCCTCCCGCCGCTAATTTTTTAGCCTTGAATATGATCATCGAGAATTTATTGATCATCCCGCTGGCGCTTATTCTTGCAGAGGTAGGACAGCAAGCCGGGCATGGCGTTATTAAAACCCTGCAAAAAACGCTTCGCCGATTGGCCAAGAACCCTATCTTGATTGGCTTGTTTATTGGGGTATTGATTGCTGTAACCGACACACCTCTACCCGCCCCTGTTATTCGAGCAGTCGATATGCTGGCAACCGCGGCAGGTCCTGCTGCATTGTTTGCCATCGGTGGCGCACTCTACGGACTGCAAATACGTGGCGTAGTGGGCGAGGTGAGCCAGATCGTCACGGGCAAGTTGATCCTTCATCCGCTTGGCGTGTTTATCTGCATGTGGTTGATTGCAGGTAATGACGCGTTACTTATCGCTGGTGCACTGCTGTTTGCCAGCGCGCCCATGGCAAGTGTCTATCCTTTACTGGGGCAGCGTTATGGTATGGGAAACGTGGCTGCCGGTGCATTGATGGCGAGCACGCTCATGTCCTTTGTCACCATCAGCGTTATTGTTGGTTTGATGACCTATTTTGGCGTGTTGCCTTGATCGCTATTGGCGGCAATAAACGCTTTGGCTCTTGGATCCTGCAGATAGGCGATATTCAGGCGCAGCCATGACGTTGTTTGATTGTCAGGGAAAAACAAGTGGCTGGGCGATAGCATGATGTCAAAACGGCGTGCGCTCGCCATTAGTGCTTCCTTCTCCACCGGCGATTTGGCCCATACAAACATGCCGCCTGCCGGTTCAGTGAATACCTCCCAACCGACTTGCTTGAGCTGCGTAAGCGCCAGTGCCATCTGGTTGGAGAGCCGGGTTCTTAAGCGTTCAGTGAGTTTTCGATAGCTGCCGTTTTGAAGCAGCGTGATCAGCACCTGCTCAGCAAAGCGCGAGGAGGAAATGCTGGTTAACATCTTGATATCCACAAGCCGTTGCACTAGTGAAGGCGGGGCGGCTATAAAGCCGACCCGCAGCGATGAGGTGAGCGTTTTGGAAAAGCTGGACAGGTAAATAACCCGTTTAAGACCATCCAGTGCGGCGAGCCGTGTGGTCGGGGTGTGCTGAAAGTCAGCGTAGATATCGTCTTCTACAATCGTGAAATCGTACTGCTCGGCGAGCTGTAAAACGCGATGTGCAATCGCCGGTGTGAGCGTACTGCCGGTAGGGTTTTGAAACACGCTGTTCACGTAAAAAAGCTTGGGACGGTACTCTGCTAAGAGGGCTTCCAAACGGTTAATATCCGGCCCATCAGCAAGGCGCGGTATTCCTATCACGCGAACGCGCTGTAAATGCAGCAAGCCGAATAGGTTGTAATAGCCCGGCGATTCCACAAACACCACGTCGCCGGGCTCAAGCAGCATTCTCACCAATAAATCCAGTGAATGGCTGCCGCCGCTGGTCATGACAATTTGCTCAGCACTTGCTGATATTGCGAGGGGGCGCAAGCGCTCCTGGATTAAGCTGCGAAGCTCCTGCAGTCCTTGGGGCGTGCTGTATTCAAAAATTCCTGATTGGCTTTTACGCGCCACTTGGCGAATGGCGTAGGTCAGGTATTCGCTCTCGCGCCAAGCATTAGGCAACCACCCGCAGCCCAGTTTTAGCGAATACTCATTAGCGCTAAAAAGCCCCCACAGCCCATTGGTAACTTCTTGAAGAGGGGTAGAGGCTAACGATGGTTGGGGGGTAACAGCAGCGCCATCAGAGATAAAGAACCCGGAGCCGGGTCTTGAGCGAACCAGGCCAATAGCCACCAACCGTTCGTAGGCGTCAATAACCGCATTACGGCTAATATTGAGGTCTGCCGCTAGGCGGCGTATGGAAGGTAAGCGACGCCCGCCCGCTCCATTCTCTTGAATCCAATGGCGAATACTCTCTTCAAGCTGCTGCGCAATTGGGGAAGCGGCATGTCGGTCGACCTGAAGTTTCATAAACATCTCTGCTGCCGGCCACTGTTCTCAAAAACGCAGGAACAGTGCTTGGGTAATGATGGACAAGTGTACCTTACCTCTAGGCGGGATGGGTGCGAGCGTAATGGCTTAACCCATGACCCGTTTAGGAAAAAAGATGGACCGATATAACGCGCCCCGGTTGGCTTTTGCACTATTTATGATTACCACTGCGGTTAATTTACAGGCACCGCTTTACGATATCCTGGCGGCGAAAGCAGGCGTCGGTGTGGGCGCAGCCACACTCGCGTTTGCTTGTTACGTTGTGGGCGTCATGCCGGTATTGCTGGGGCTTAATGGGCTGGCGGATCGGGTGGGGCCTAAACCGCTCATCATTGTCGCGCTTCTGCTCTGTTTAAGTGCCACTGCGCTAACCCTATTGATGCCTAGCTTGATAGCGCTGGGGGTTGCGCGCTTTTTATTAGGCATTGGTACCGGGCTGACCTCAGCCGTCGCGCCTGGATATATGCATCGGTTACTTAATAGTGACGACAGTCGCATGGCAACGACGTACGTAACGTCCAGTACAGCACTTGGGTTTGGTTTGGGTGCGGCGGTTACCAGTTTGTTTATTCTCCATACGTCCAGTGTGACGCCGCCAAGCCTATGGCTGTATCTGGGCGTAGGCACCATTGCGTTAGTTGCAGTGATGCCACTAAAAAATATCGCACCTGCTGCTACCCAAAGTGCGATGTGGCGACTGCCAGGTTATCCGCCGGGAACACTGAGCTTTGGGCTAGCCATTTTACTTGCATGGGCAACCGTAGGGTTGGTGATTGCTATATTGCCCTCCACGTTAAGCCTGCACGGTTTAACGCCCTGGAGTGGTTTTGCCACGTTTGGCATTTGCAGCTGCGGAGTACTGTTTCAGCCTTGGGCACGCGCCTTGGTGCCCGTGAAGGCCACGATGCTGGGGTTGATGATTTTACCTCTCGCCTACGGATTAATTGCCTGGGGCGCCCTTCAGGGAAGCCTGGTAGCTGTGTTACTGGGAGCAGTTGCGGCCAGCAGCGCCTGCTATGGGTTTATCTATTTGGGTGGCTTAAGCGGAGTGCTAGCCATTGCTGGCCCGTCTTCTACCCAGGCAAGCGCCGGCTATTTTTTGATGGCGTATGTGGGATTTAGCCTCCCGGTAATGACAACGGGCGCCCTTGTTGATTCAGTCGGGCATGTAGCCGCATTGACGCTATTTGGCGTGGCGTTACTGGTGGGAGTCATTGCCACGGTTAGTTTGCTGCTCATCGGCCGGAACAAGCCTTCCAAGCGGCTGACGGCCATTCGCCAGCCATAAATCGTGCGCTTTGCTTACGTGTGTCGCTCAATCAGCAACCCACAAGAGGGCGCTGCCCACAGCGTGTCTGCGGTAAACACCACATCGCATACGACCGGTACGTAGCAGCGGCGCACCTGCTCATCAATCCGTGCGCGTAGGTCATCCTGAGCGGTTAACGACGTGGTGATGCCTTCATCAGGTAGCACCACGTGCACCATAACGTAAAGCAGGCGCCCAGGGCGTACCATACGCACACGGACTTCTTGGGTATGCGTTTCTGCCAGTGCCTGAGAAATAGCGTCGCGCACAGGGGCAGCAATGGCTTCTTCGGGCGTTTTATTGAGTAACTCCTTCAGCGCTTGGGAGGCCATGCGTACAGGCACGCCCAGGCACAGCACGACGACCGCAATAACCAGTACCGAATCGATATACGGCACTAGCGTGTTCAAATTTAACTGCTCAAGGAGTACTACTAGGCAAAATGCCGCGAGAACTGCTGCGGAAATCACGCTATTGACGATCCAGTTGAGTTTGTCGGCCGCGATCAGAGGGCTTGCGGTATAGCGTTGGCTGCGGTGCATTACCCAAGCGGTCAGCGAGCAGGCAAACGTGGCAAACAGGGCATAGATGACCGCAAGGCCCGCTGAAATCTCTCGCCCGCCAGAGAGGAGCGCGACAATGGCATCGACCAAAGCAAAGATGGAAACACCCAGAATTAATAACCCTTTACACAGGTTAACCAGCGACTCGAAGTAACTGTATCCAAACGGATAAGATTCACTATCAGGGCGGCTGGCTAATTTACTCACCTTGATCGTCACTAAAGCTACACTAAAGTAGATTAGGTTAAATAACCCATCGAGCAAAATAGCCTGGGAATTGGAGGCGAGTGTAGCGGTAATTCCGGCACAGCCAATCAAGAGCGCCATAAAGGCGGAAAATGCCAGTGTACGCGTTTCTGTTTTCATGGATATTTGGCCCCACCGCCAGTGATATAACCCGCAAGCATAGCAACATTTTTCATCTTTGAACCAACGAATGCTATGCATTAAGGCCACAAAGGCGAGTGACAAAGTACTCACAAAGAGAAGGACGTTATGCGTCATGCCAAGGACTTAACCTTTTCGCTATTAACCCCTGAAGACGCTGTCGACCTGTTGGCGTTTGAAACCGCCGAACGTGCCTGGTTTGAGCAGCATATTGAAGCGCGTTATAGGCATTTTTATACGCCTCAAGGCGTCTCACAGCATATTGTTGAGTGCCTTTCCCTGAATGCCCAGCGTCGAATGAGCCCGCTGTTGATACGCAAGAGAGGAATGCTTATCGGCCGCGCCAATTTGCGCGATATTGACGAACACCAAGCGAAGGTAGGTTATCGCATTGCAAAAAGTGCCTGCGGTCAAGGAGTTGCTTATAGGGCGCTTAAGCATCTAATGAAGGAAGCGCGCGGTGTCTATGGTCTCACTACGCTAACGGCGATTGTTTCTGTCGAGAACGATGCCTCTCAGCATGTGTTGCAGAAAGCCAGCTTCGATGCCATGGATATCTTGCCAGCGCACTCCCAAGTGGCCGACAAGCGCGTTGATTGCCTGGTATATCAGTGTGCCTTGAAGGCAGTCTGCTGAAAGCGGCGTTATAAAGCCTAGCAACGCTCTGTGCTGCGTACCTTGGTAACGTTAAAAAGCGTGTACTACCTTGAAGGCATGCCGTTGATCAATACGCAGCCAATCAGGAGGGGCTAACGATGCCAGTGTTAAGCGCGGGTACAGAACAGGGAACGCCGGTAAAGATTCATTACGAGGTATACGGTGCAGGCAAACCTGTGGTGCTTATCCATGGATGGCCATTAAGCGGCCGTTCCTGGGAAAAGCAGGTACCAGCGCTAGTGAAGGCGGCCCGCATGCGATTAACACCACCCACGCTGACGAGTTTAATAAAGCGTTGATCGATTTTCTTAATGCTTAACGGTTAATGGTTGTAAAGCGCTTCTAACGCCGCCTATCAGGCGGCGTTTTCGTTGGGAAAACCAACAGGAGATTTCTTCAAAACAGAAAATCGGCTAAAACACTATATTGTATTTTTGGTTAATAAAGTGCAATTATGGCGCCTGAGATCGACTCATCAGTTAATAACGACAATCGTCAGATACGGCGGCATGAACTATGCACAAGCTTGAGAAGCTAACCCACTACACGCATGGCTATTTGACGTTCAAGGGCCATGATTACGCGATTATCGAACTGCCCAAATTACTCGGCGAGACGCTTCACAAGCTGCCCTATGTGCTGCGCCTTCTGCTTGAAAATATTATGCGTAATACGACGGGGGAGGAGCGCAAGCGCAGTGCTCAAGCGCTGTTGAGGTGGCTGGAAAACGGCACGAGCAGTGATGAAATCGCCTTTCAGCCGGGGCGGATATTGATGCACGATACAACGAGCACACCTGCGTTAGTGGATATTGCCGCTATGCGTGACACGATACGTGAGGCAGGGGGTGATCCTGAAGTGCTTAAGCCACATTTACCGGTAGATGTTTCAGTAGATCATTCGCTTGCTGTGGAAGTGTTCGCCAGCAGCAGCGCCTCAGAAGACAACCTTCAGCATGAAATGCGCCGTAACCACGAGCGGTATCGTTTTTTACGCTGGGCCTCCAGTGCACTTGAAGGCGTGACCATTCACCCGCCGGGCACCGGTATTATGCACACGCTAAACCTTGAGCAACTGGCCACCGTCGTAACCACTCAAGAGCGTGGCAGCGAACGCTGGATGGTGCCCGATATGATGATAGGTACTGATAGCCATACGCCAATGATTAACGGCATTGGTGTATTGGGCTGGGGAGTAGGTGGCCTGGAGGCGGAAACGGTAATGTTTGGTGTACCCACCATGTTGCGCATTCCTGACGTGGTGGGGGTTAAGCTGGCAGGCACACTGGCGCCACACGCACAGGCCACCGACTTGGCGCTGATAGTCACTCAGCGCTTGAGGGCGCTGAACGTAACGGGCAAGTTCGTTGAGTTTTTTGGACCGGGCGTGAGCACCTTAACGGCTGGTGATCGTGCTGTCGTGGCTAATATGGCGCCTGAGTACGGCGCCACTACCGGTTTTTTTGCGGTGGATGAGCAAACCCTGCGCTATCTTGACCAAACAGGGCGTTCGAGAGAAGCCGTTGAACGGGTAGAGCACTACTGCAAAGCGACAGGACTTTGGTTTGAAGCCGATGAGCAGCCTACCTATACACAGTGTATAGAGATTGATTTAAGTGGTATTGGTGTACAGGTAGCCGGGCCTACGCGACCCCAGGATGTGCATGACTACACCGATGTGGGAGTGGTGTTGTCACAGCTTGAATTTACGCCAAGTGCAGTACCTCACCGCGCAGTTTCAAACCTGCCCCGCCACCCCGTAGCGATTGCTGCCATTACCAGTTGTACCAACACGAGCGATCCACGCCTTATTATCACCGCAGGGCTATTGGCCAGAACGGCGCGCCGCTATGGGTTAACACCGCCTGCTTGGGTAAAAACCTCGCTTGCCCCAGGCTCACCAGCAGCGGCTACCTATCTCAAACGGGCAGGGCTAATGGAAGATCTGGCCGCTATCGGCTTTGATATCGTCGGGTATGGGTGTACTACCTGTATCGGTAACTCGGGGCCATTGACCCCAGAGATCAGGCAGGCACAGGAAGCAGGTAACTGCCGTGCAGTAGCGATGCTGTCGGGTAATCGAAACTTCCCAGGACGCGTGCACCCAGATCTTGACCTGGGTTTTATCATGTCGCCTGCGCTGGTTGTGGGTTTTGCCTTGGCCGGTAATGCCGAGCATGATTTCAAAAAGCCACTGGCGGAGTATGAAGGTAGGAGTATCTACCTGCGTGACCTATGGCCTGCCAGGGAAGACGTCGATGCCGCGTTAGCCGAGGCGCTGAACGCTGCCGATTTTGCAAAAGATTTCAAACAGGCAAGCCGTAACACCCGTTGGGAGGCTCTGGATGCGCCTAAAACAGCGACCTTCCCATGGGAGGAAGCCTCTAACACGCTGCGCCGCCCACCGTTTGCTGCGGTATCCGAGGGCAGTCAGCTAGGCCATTACACTGCTTACCCGCTGCTGATAGTCGGTGATGATGTCACGACCGACCATATCTCACCTGCTAGTGCCATTCCGGCTGATAGTCGTGTCGCTGACTATCTGGTTGAGCGCGGTGAACGTCGTGATGATCTAAACGTTTTTGCCTCACGTCGGGGCAATTGGGAGGTCATGGTAAGGGCCGCCTTCCACAATAAAACGTTAAAAAACTATCTTGTCCCTGATGCACCGGTTGCACATACGCGTCATCTACCCAGCGGCGATGTTATGCCTCTTTTTGAGGCAGCCAGGCGCTACCGTGAAGCCAATGAGTCCGTTGTGATCATCGCGGGTGAGCGCTACGGTATGGGGTCATCGCGTGACTGGGCTGCAAAAGGGCAGCGGTTGCTAGGCGTTCGTGCGGTACTTGCCGCAAGTTTTGAGCGTATTCACCGCTCAAACCTGATCGGCATGGGAATTTTGCCGCTGAACTTACCCGCGGGCGTTAGCTCAACCACGCTGAATATTGAGCCGGGTGATCAAATCGAGATTCAGGCGCAGGCCGATACGCTAACCCCTCGCGCTTGGATTCAAGTTAATATTTTAAGAGTGCAAGGCGAGGTAGAGACGCTAATGGCTATCGCCCAGGTCGATACGCAGGCAGAAATTACACTGCTTAAAGAAGGCGGCGTTATTCCCTCGCTACTGAAAAAAACATTGGCCTGAGTAATACTGGCCAAGCCCTTCATAAGGAAAGTGATAAGTGAGCGATAGTAACAAGCTAAGAGAGCTAATGGCGCCTACCGGCGTGTTGCGCACCACTATTAACGTGGGTAACCCGATATTGGCGGGACTCGATGCCGATCAGCAGCCCTATGGCGTTTCGGTTGATTTGGCAAAGATGATCGCGCACAGGCTGGACGTTGAGCTTGAACTTCAAGTATATGCCTCCGCCGGTGAGGCCGTTGCCGTTGTCAGCGATGAAAAGGCCGATATGGGCTTTTTTGCACTAGACCCCAAGCGTGCTGAAAGTATTCAATTTACCGCGCCCTACGTGCTGATTGAAGGCTGCTATCTGGTGCGCGAGGATTCGCCAATTACTGATCAGCAAGAGGCTGACCGCCCTGGTCAGAAGATCGTGGTTGGTAAGGGCAGTGCTTATGATCTTTACCTTAGCCGCGCTATTCAACACGCCGAGCTGGTTAGAGCACCTACTTCTCCGAAAGTGGTGGCGTTTTTTATTGAACACAAGCTGGATATCGCCGCAGGCGTTAAGCAGCAGCTGGAAGCGGGTATTGAGGAGTTTGGTGGTTTGCGGCTGTTGCCTGGGCACTTTATGACGATCCAGCAGGCGATGGGCGTTCCGAAAAACCGGCCCCAGGAAGCCGCCGCTTTTCTGTCCGCGTTTATTGAAGAGGCGAAGGCGGAAGGGGAGGTCGCTCGCTTGTTAGCCAAGCATAATATTCAGGGTGCCTCGGTCGCGCCAAGCGCTTAAAGGATGGGTCGTGGCTAATAGTGCATCACCCCTTACCGCTGAGCTTTTGGCAAAGCGTATTCACACGTTGATTAATGAAGAGGCTATACCCGTAGGGAGCCACCTGACGGAGGCGAGCTATGTAACGAAATTGAAGGTCTCGCGGACGCCCATTCGTGCGGCCTTTCAGTTTTTGGAAGAGCAGGGGGTGGTGAAGCGTCAGCCTAATCGCGGCTTCTTTTTAGTGGATACCAAGCGTGGACTTTTTGCCGATACTGACGAGCCGCTAGAGCAAGGCTCTTCTATCTCGCCACTGTGTTTTACGATTGGCGTCGATTATTTAAATAATCAGATCGCCGGGAAAATTACCGAGGCGGAACTTGTTAAAAAATATACGCTTGGTCGCAGCACGATTCTTCAAGCGATGCATGCCATGGAGGCTGAAGGCTGGGTGTCCAGGCTTTTGGGCTATGGCTGGGAATTTAACGAGTTCTTAACCTCTCAAGCAACGTATGATCAGTGTTTTCGTTTTCGTCTGTTAATTGAGCCCGCCGCGTTAAGAGAGCCTGGCTACCAGGTTAATGAAAAAGTCTTCGGCCAGTTAAGGCAGTCATTAATTGAGGCCGTGTCTGAAGAAGGTAGCACGATCTCTGAGCGTCAAATGTATATAAATGGCACCTACTTCCATGAAAGCATCGTTAACGGCTCAAATAACCAGTTTCTGATTGAGAGCCTTAAGCGCGCTAATAGGCTGCGTCGCCTAATTGAATACCACGTATATGCCCGGCGTGAATCGCCAGTGCCTGAGTATAAAGAGCACTTGGCGATTCTTGACCTGCTGGAGACGGGGGATAATCAACAAGCAGCTGTCTATCTAACGGAACACCTGGAGCGAACGCGTCAGGAAAAAATGCGTATTGCCCAAGGTATTTTTGCCCGTTAACGGCACGGCAGAGAAAGATGAAGCTGCTTCTTGTATGTGCATCTTCGCCTATGTGGCTTATTCCTCAACCCACACATCAACTCCTTTAAAGCTCACCTTCCAGGTACGTAGCTTGACGCTGTCATCTTCCAGACACTGGCCGTCTTCCAAACGAAAGTGCTGCTTATAAATGGGTGAAGCCACCACGGCGGCGCCCTTTATATCGCCCACAATGCCGTGGGCGACCACATTGGCGTTGGAAAACGGGTCGTGGTGATCAATGGCGTAAAGCTCACGCTCAAAGCCCGGCAAATAGAATAGTGCGACTTGCTTCGGCCCCTGTGGTGTTTCAAGCCACGCAGCAACCCCGGAAAACGCGACCAGATCGGCTTTACTGCACAGTTTCTGGCCGGTCGGTGCCTTTCTGCTTTGTATAACTGTTGCTTGCTTCATTGCGGTAGCGGTCATGGAGTAGCCCCTTTAAAGTGATGTCGATTAGTCTTTGTACGAAAACTGCTTGCGCTCGACCATACGGCGTTAAAAATCAGCTCAAAATACTCATTTACACTCGTAAACTCCGTTTTTTCGCTAATTTTTGCCTTGTCTGGTCTTCGCTCAGCGACTTTTCGTAACAAACCCTAGGCAGGCCGTAGCTGGCCGCGCTCACTGGTCATGATGATCGATGGGTCGGGGCGGCTGTCGTTAACGTAGCTTCTAAAGCGCTTGAGCTTATCCGGGTCACTGATGGCGCCCGCCCATTCGCACTGATAGTTATCCACCACGGTTTGCATCTGGCGCTCCAGTTCATCACCCATGCCCAGGCGGTCGTCGAGAATTACCTCTTTCAGATACTCCAGCCCGCCTTCCAGGTTTTCCCGCCATACCGAGGTACGCTGCAAGCGATCCGCTGTGCGCACGTAGAACATCAGAAAACGGTCGATGGCGCGGTAGAGGGCTTCGTCGTCAAGATCGGTGGCAAACAGCTCCGCATGGCGTGGGCGCATGCCGCCGTTGCCGCACACGTAGAGATTCCAGCCGTTTTCGGTGGCGATAATGCCGATATCCTTGCTTTGCGCTTCGGCGCACTCGCGGGTACAGCCTGATACGCCAAACTTGATCTTGTGCGGTGCGCGCAGGCCCTTGTAGCGGTTCTCAAGTTTGATCGCCATGCCCACGCTGTCCTGAACGCCGTAGCGACACCAGGTGCTGCCCACGCAGGATTTCACCGTACGCAGCGACTTGCCGTAGGCGTGACCGGTTTCAAAGCCGGCTTCGATCAGCTCGCCCCAGATCTCAGGCAGGTCCTCCAGGCGGGCGCCGAACAGATCAATCCGCTGGCCGCCGGTGATCTTGGAGTAAAGGCCGTATTTTTGCGCCACCTGACCCAGCACCACCAGTTTGTCCGGGGTAATTTCGCCTCCGGCGATACGTGGCACCACCGAATAAGTACCGTTTCTCTGCATATTGGCCATAAAGGTATCGTTGGTATCCTGCAGCGGGATATGTGCGGCGTCGGTAATTGGCTCGTTAAAGCAGGAGGCGAGAATGGAGCCTACAGCGGGCTTGCAGATATCGCAGCCCAAATGGTGAGCACTAGGCACACCGTGCTTTTCGATCAACTCGCTGAAAGTTTTGATGCCTTCCACACGCACGATGTCGTAAAGCTCCTGACGGGTGTGCTGAAAGTGCTCGCAAATCGACTTGTCCACCTCAACGCCGCGTGCAGCCAGCTCATGATCCACCACGCTTTTCAAAAGCGACGCGCAGCCACCGCAGCCGGTGCTGGCGCGGGTGTCACCTTTCACGGATGCCAAGTCGCTGGCGCCTGCGTCAATGGCCGCGCAAATGCTGGCCTTGGTGACGTTATGGCACGAACAGATCATCGCGGTTTCCGGCAGGGCATCCGGGCCAAGTGCCGGGGCGCCGCCGCTTTGCGGCAAAATCAATGAGGCGGGCTCTTTGGGCAGCTCGATACCGTTGGCGTAGTACTGAAGCAAGGTATCGTAGACGCTGTTATCGCCCACCAGCATGGCGCCCAAGAGCTTCTTGCCGTCGCTTGAGACCACCATCTTGCGGTAAATCTGGGTAAGTGGGTCAAGGTAGCGAAACATCCGCGCGCCGGGGTTTTGGTTGCCATGGGCATCGCCAATCGAGCCGACATCCACGCCTAACAGCTTGAGCTTGGTGCTCATATCAGCACCGGTAAAAGAAGCGTCGCCACCGGTGAGCGTCGAAAGCGCTGTCTTGGCCATCTGATAGCCAGGCGCCACCAGGCCAAAAATGCTCTGATTCCACAGCGCCACTTCGCCAATGGCTAAAATCGCCGGGTCGCTGGTTTGGCACTGATTGTTGATCACTACGCCGCCGCGCTCGCCGATCTCCAGGCCGCACTCCCGGGCCAGTTGATCTCGGGGGCGAATACCCGCCGAGAACACGATCAGGTCGGTTTCCAGTATTTTGTCATCCTGAAAGACCATGCGATGGCGGCTGGTTACGCCATCTTCAATGCGCTGAGTGGCACGCTCGGTGAGTACCTGAACACCCAGGGCTTCGATCTTTTCGCGCAGCAGCTCACCGCCCTCGCTATCCACCTGCATGGGCATCAGGCGTGGAGCAAACTCGATTACCGCGGTTTCCAGATTTAACCCGCGCAGCGCGTTAGCCGCTTCCAGGCCCAGAAGGCCGCCGCCCACCACGACGCCGGTGGCCGCACTTTGCGCCGCCTCGCGGATGGCATCGAGATCATCCAGCGTGCGATAGACCAGGCAACCTTCGCGATCGTTACCGGGAATGGGCGGCACAAACGGGTAGGAGCCGGTGGCCAGCACCAGCTGATCATAAGCGTAATGGCCGTGCTCGGTGGTCAGTGTTTTGGCCTCGCGGTCAATGGCTATGACCGCTTCGCTGCTGTTGAATGTCACGCCATGGCCTGCGTAGTAGTCGCCATCACACAGGGCCAGCGCTTCGGCGTCGCGGCCTTTAAAATATTCAGAAAGGTGCACACGATCATAAGCACGGTGGCGCTCTTCGCCAAACACGGTGACGTTCATCTGTGACAGGGCGCCGTTTTCAACCAGCTGCTCGACTAGGTGGTGGCCGACCATACCGTTACCAATAATAATCACGTTGCGTTTAGAGGTGGTGGACATGGCTAAGCTGCCTCCAGCGTCGATGAGGGAGTGGGTGGGGTATCAAGAAGCAGGGCGTTGGCATCGGCTTCACCGAACAGTAACGCCTGGCGGCAGGCGCCCAGATCGGTTTTGGCCAGCGCCTGGGCGAAATACCAGGGGCCGGAATGGGTATCGCCATACAGCACGGCACCTTCAAGCCTTCCGTTGTGCAGTAGCAGGCGGCGGTAGTCGCCGCTTTCCGGGTCGCTGTAATGCAGTACTTCGTGTTCTGGCGCGGCCTCCGTGGGGCCAAACGCGTAGAGGGCCAAGCCGCTGATCTTAAGCTTGGTGGCGGTTGGCACCTCACGATAGCGGGCGCTGCCATCGCCACACAGCGTGTTGGCTAACACATCTACTTGGCGCCAGATTGGCTCGACCAGGCCGTAGGT
The DNA here is from genome assembly GCF_052378165.1 of Halomonas sp. AOP30-A1-24. Taxonomy (NCBI): domain Bacteria; kingdom Pseudomonadati; phylum Pseudomonadota; class Gammaproteobacteria; order Oceanospirillales; family Halomonadaceae; genus Halomonas; species Halomonas sp. AOP30-A1-24. The sequence goes on along the minus strand of NZ_JBQSXL010000010.1, from coordinate 64,776 downwards.
GTGCTGCTCGAACTGGCAGCACTCACCCAATGCGTGAATACGCGGGTCTGAGGTGGTGAGCGTGTCATCAACCATGATGGCGCGCTGCGTTGCCAGGCCTGCCAGATGGCCCAGTTCTGCGTTAGGTGTAATACCGGTTGCCACGATGACGCTCTGAGCAGGCAGACGCTGGCCATCCCCGAGTACAACAGCGGCTAAGTTGCCTGCGCCATCGTCTTCAAAATGGCGGATGCGCGCATTGGTTAAGATGGTCAAGCCACGCAGGGTAAGCGTCGTTTCAAGCAGCCCAGCGGCCATGCTATCCAGCTGACGATTCATCAATCGCTCGCTGCGCTGTAGAACGCTGACGCTGGCACCCCGCTTGCGAAGCCCTTCGGCGGCCTCCAGGCCCAACAAACCGCCGCCGACCACGACACACTCGCCGCCCTGTAGGGCAAGCGTTGCGAGCGTGTCGGCATCTTGCAGGGTACGAAACCCATACACGCCGTTAAGGCCAATGCCGGGAACCTCGGGCAGCTTTGGGCGTGAGCCGGTGGCAATCACCAAGCGGTCATAGGCCAGCGTGCGGCAGGTAGTGACAACACGCTGCTCTTCGCGGTTGATCTCCAGCACGCATTCATTCAGGTGCAGGGTGATACCCTGTTTGGCGTACCACTGCACATCCCGCAAGGCGAGGGCGCTAGGCGGCATTTCATCGGCGAGCAGTGGCGATAGCAGTATCCGGTTATAGGCGGGAGATGCCTCTGCACCAATCACCGTTATCTGCTGGGGTCGATGAGACAATTTAACGACGGCCTCTAGCAGTCGATGGCTCGCCATACCGTTGCCGATAACGACTAAGTGATCATCAGACGAGCACCGAGAGATAGCGATCATAGGTTGCTCCTTACAGTTTAGCGCTTGGCTACAAATGCCTATCCACAAATACTCGGCAGCGCTGAAGAAAAGCCAATAAAAAAAGCCCCTGAGTCAGCGTCCCGGGCAAATGGATTGCCAGGAAGGCCGTATCAGGGGCTTCGTTGCCCGGTAGCTGAGGCCAAACCCGTTAGCTGGGTTTCGCACAGAGCAGCCACCGTTGGCTGCCCGCTAAGCTTAAATTTATCTAATCAGTACAGGGCAATTAATCAGCCAAATATCGTTAATTATTTATTTTTTTATTGCTTATCAATAGCCTGTTTTAAGTAGGCAGGTTGACGATAACGCCTTTTTATCCGCCTAAGCGCAGACTGCGCACGCTATTGGTGCGCTAAGCGGTAAGAATGCACCGTGAGTAGTCAGCGTTAGCAAAAAACCTGCCTACAAGATAAGTCGAAAGATATTTTCTTGGTTACTAACCTTCTGTTTAATTTGGTGTTTTTGTTTTAATGGGTTGGTTGGCGTAGGCCTTGCTATTACCTTGGCAACAAGCAACAAAGCACAGACGGGTTTATCGGCACAATAAAATGCAGCCATTGAATTTGACGGGCAAATAACAACGCTAACGCCATCAGATGACAGGCCATTAATAAGTATGTCCAATCCCAGCAGTGCGACATTTGGCACCGGTGCAGGTGTCCCTGAGACAACGGCGTCCAGGCAGGCTTCTTTTGAGGCTAGCTTGGGCGCTTTTTGCTTTTAAGCGGGAGGAAATCAGTATGTCCCAGGCCACACGCTCGGCTTGTAAAGCAAACACAACGTGCCCTTATTGCGGTGTCGGCTGCGGCGTAATCGCCACTGTGGCTAGCGGCACAATCAGCGCCGTTGAAGGCGACCGCGACCACCCCGCCAACTTTGGTCGGCTATGTGTGAAAGGCTCGGCACTTCACGAAACCCTCGGCCACCATGACCGGCTCACCACGCCCTGGGTCGATGGCCAAGCGGTTGACTGGAATGTGGCGTTAACCACCTTGGCAGAGCGGTTGCAAACGACTCGCGCAACTTACGGCGCTGAGTCAGTCGGTGCCTATCTTTCAGGCCAGCTATTGACCGAAGATTACTATGTGGCCAATAAGCTATTTAAAGGCTTTTTAGGCACGCCGCACCTGGATACCAACTCGCGACTCTGCATGGCCTCTGCCGTGGCGGCGTATAAACGCTCGTTGGGCGCGGATGCCGTTCCCTGCAACTATGAAGATATTGAAGAGGCCGAGCTGGTGGTGCTGGTGGGCTCGAATCTGGCCTGGAATCATCCGGTGCTTTACCAGCGCTTAAAGGCCGCCAAAACGCGCAACCCGTTGATGCGCGTGGTGGTCATCGACCCGCGCGTGACCGACAGCTGCGAGATTGCCGACCTGTACCTGGGCATCGCACCCGGCAGCGATGCAGTGCTGTTTAACGGCCTGCTGGCCTGGATGGCTGAGAATAACAAGCTGGATCAGCTCTATCTGGATCGCCATACACAAGGTTTCGACGAAGCGCTGCTGGCCGCGAGCCAGCATGATATTAATGACGTGGCGGCGATATGTGATATCGACCCTGAGCGGTTGGAGACCTTTTACTACTGGTTTGCCAGCCAACTCCATGTCGTGACGCTCTACTCCCAGGGCGTCAATCAATCCACAAGCGGTACTGATAAGTGCAATGCGATCATTAACTGCCATCTGGCGGGCGGCAAAATCGGTTTGCCCGGGGCGGGGCCTTTCTCGATCACCGGCCAACCCAATGCCATGGGCGGACGCGAAGTGGGTGGGCTTGCCAACCAGCTGGCCGCGCATATGGATTATCACACCCCTGGCGCCCTTGGCCGAATCACCCGCTTTTGGGCGACGGAAACGTTAATGCCCGAACTGCCCCAGGCGCCTGGCTATAAGGCGATCGAGCTTTTTGACGCGGTTGAGCGGGGCGAAATAAAGGCGCTTTGGATAATGGCCACCAACCCAGCGGTCAGCTTGCCGGATGCCGCCCGCGTGCGGCGTGCGCTTGAAAAGTGCTCACTGGTAATTGTGTCTGAGTGCGCAAGCCATACCGACCTGCTGGCCTACGCCGATATCATTCTGCCCGCGACGGGGTGGTCTGAAAAAGACGGCACGGTGACCAATTCCGAGCGGCGTATTTCACGCCAGCGTGGCTTGCTACCCGCGCCTGGCCAAGCGCGTCACGACTGGTGGATTATGTGCGAAGCCGCCAAGCGGTTAGGCTTTCAGGAGGCGTTTGACTATAGCCATCCCCATGAAATTTTTGATGAGCACGCGCGCCTTTCCGGCTTTGAGAATGAGGGAGAGAGCAAACGGCTATTCGATATTTCCGGCCTTGTGGGACTTGGGCGCGAGGGCTACGACGCGCTGGCGCCTATTCAGTGGCCGGTGACGTCTTCAGCGCCTCACGGAACGGCGCGGTTATTTGAAGATGGCAAGTTTGCCACGCCTGATGGGCGCGCCAACTTCATCGCCATAACGCCGCGCTTGCCGGAGCAACGCCTGAGTGACGCCTACCCGCTGCGCCTGAACACCGGGCGTATTCGCGACCAGTGGCACACCATGACGCGCACGGCACGCGCGCCCCGGCTGATGAATCATCGCCACGAGCCGTTTATCGAATTCCACCCAGGCGATGCTGCGAACTATGGCATTGGCGACCAGCAACTGGCAGTATTGTCCGCCGCCAGCGGCGAGTACCGGGGGCGCGTGCGTATCTCGAATGCCCAGCGGCGTGGCGAGGTGTTTATTCCCATGCACTGGAGCGATGCGTTCAGTAAATCGGCGCGTAGCGGTGCCATGCTAAAAGCTTTGACCGACCCTGTGTCAGGCCAGCCAGAAGCCAAGCACGGCGCTGTGGCGCTGGCACCGCTTGAAGTAGCCTGGGAGGCAACGCTGTTGATTGCCCATCCATTAGGGGATAATAGTCAGGAAGTGCCCCCGTGGTGCAGAAGCGATTATTGGGCACGCGTACCCATGCAGGGCTGTCAGCGCTGGCAGCTGGCAGATGCAAAACCGGTACATGACTGGGTGGCGCTGCTCGCTACGTGGCTACCCGAAGGGGCTTCTTTGTGGTGTGAAGACAGCGGCAATGGCCGCCTGCGCGCTGCGGCTATTGTGCAGGGCAAACTGCGCTGGTGGCTGATGGTCGGCCCGCCGCGCGAATTGCCCGGGCTTGCCTGGCTTGAAGCGCGTTTTAATGAAACAGTCATAAGTGATAAGCACCGGCGCCGGCTGTTAGCGGGGTGTGACGATGGAGCCGCCGATACCGGCCCCGTGGTATGCAGCTGCCACCAGGTGGGCCAGGCGGCGATTGTTAATGCCATTCGTGCCGGTGATGCCAGCGTTGAAGCATTGGGCGCACGGCTTGCCTGTGGAACCCAATGCGGTAGTTGTTTGCCTGAATTGAAGTCCCTGATTGAAGAGGAGCGTTCACATGCGCGTGCTAAGCAAGCGTCTACTACAGAAGTGGCCTGAGGCCACGATGCGCTTTACGCAGCGTGTGCTGTCGCCATTCCAGCGCTCCCCGCGCAGCGCCTCAAGTGCGCCTTCGCTTAAGCTACGCGGCGAATGCACGGCTGGGCATGTGTATCTGGTTGGTGCGGGCAGTGGTGATATGGAGCTGTTAACGCTGAAAGCCGCGCGGCTGTTAATGCAGGCCGATGCTATCGTGTATGACCGTTTGGTAGGCGACGATGTGCTGGGGCTGATTCCGCTTTCCGCCGAGCGCTACTACGTTGGCAAAGCCAGTGGCCATCACAGTATGCCTCAAGCGGAAATTGGCGCTTTGATGGTCAAGCTGGCAAGCGCCGGAAAATCGGTGGTGCGCTTGAAAGGCGGTGACCCCGGTATCTTTGCGCGTATGGGCGAAGAGCTTGCCGCTCTGGCGGATGCCAATGTGCCCGCGCACATCGTGCCCGGCATTACTGCGGCGTCTGCCGTCGCCGCAAGCCTGGGGATCCCGCTAACCGACCGGGGCCACTCTCAGCAGCTGCGCTTTATTACCGCACAGCTATGCCGTGAGGGCGGCGCGCCCGACTGGAAAACTCTGGCCCGCCGCGATGAAACCCTGGTGTTTTATATGGGGCTTTCCAAGGTAGAGGCCATTTGCGCAGGGCTACGTCAGGCCGGCTTGCCCGATGAGTGGCCGATCATGTTGGTCGCCAATGCCAGCCTGCCTGAACAGCAGGCATTGGTGGGTACCCTTAACGATATGCCCCAACGCCTGGCGGATCATCCGCTGCCATCACCCTGCGTGATTCTGGTGGGCAGCGTGGTGAGTATGGTGGCGAGCAGCCCCGCTAATGCGCTTGCCTCAGCGGGCATCATCGAAGCGGTCGACCTGACGTAGCGTTGGGAACAGGCGCATCCACAGGCCGACCACCGCCAACGTGCCCACGCCGCCAATCACCGCGGCGGGCACTACGCCAAACCCGGCAGCCATGCTGCCTGCGCGGAACTCGCCCAACTCATTGCTTGAGCCAATAAACAGCATATTGACGGCATTCACCCGGCCGCGCATTTCATCCGGCGTGGCCAGCTGAATCACAGTGGTGCGTACATAAACGCTGATCATATCGGCCGCACCCGCCACCAGCATGGCGATCATTGACACCCAGAACAGGGTTGAGAAGGCAAACACCAGATTCGCCAAGCCAAACACGGCCACGGCGGCAAACATCACATGCCCGGCGCGGCGCTTGATGCCGCGAACGCCAAGATAAAGCCCCATCAATAATGCACCCACCGCAATTGCGCTGCGCAATGCACCTAGCCCTTCAGGGCCAACATGCAGAACTTCCTGAGCGTAAATGGGCAGCAGCGCCACGACGCCACCCAGCAGCACGGCAAATAGATCCAACGAAATGGCGCCCAGAATAATCGGCTGATAGCGGATATAGCGAATGCCTGCGGAAAAGCGCTTCCAGGCGGTGCTTTCCAATACCTTGGCTTTCTCAACATAGAGCACTGGTACCAGCATCAGTAAGGCCAGCGCGACGATAAAGCAGCCCAAGCACACGGCATAAGCCAGGCTGCCGCCGCCCACACTGTAAAGTACGCCGCCCAGCAATGGCCCGCTAATCACTGCGACTTTCATGATCGAGCTATTCAGCGCAATGGCCTGGGCAAGCTGAGCGCGGGGCACAATATTGGGCAACATACTTTGCAGCGTGGGGCCGGTAAACGCCCGAGCACAGCCAAACAGAGCCAGCACAACATAAAATTCAATAACGCTACCGTGATTGGCCTGCGCCAATAAAAGCAGCAGTGCGCTACAAATGCCTTGTACTGCCCAGCTGAGTTGCAGAATGCGCTTGCGCGGAAAACGGTCGACCACATCGCCGGCGGGCAGCAGTAAAATCACCATAGGCAGAAACTGCGCAAGCCCCACATAGGCAAGCGACATGGCATCACGGGTAATGTCATATACCTGCCAGGCCACCACAATGGCCTGAATTTGCATGGCAAAAACGGCTGCAAGGCGGGAGAGAAGAAAGCTTAGAAAGCCCGGTTGGCGATGAATGGGAAGCAGCGGGGCATCGGTCGCTGCAAGCGTGTTGTTGTCTGGGGGCATGGGCGGTATCTTGGTTAGCAAGAGAATGTTAGCAAGCGAATTTTTATAATTCTATCGCTTATGGCGCCAAACGTGGATCAAAATGCCCGTAAATTCCGCCTGGTTAATGCCAAGCCTATTAAGGGGTTTTTCTAGTGAGTGGTTGAAGTCACGTGACGGCTGCCCCATGTTAATTAACACGCTATCAATAGAAAAGGATGTTAATGATGCAAAAGGTTATGCCTAACCCCGGTTTCGGTACTTTTCGCTTGGAAGGCGATACGCTAAAAGAGAGCATTCATGCGGCGCTTGAAGCAGGCTACCGCCATATCGACACCGCTCAGTTTTACGGTAATGAGAAGGGCGTTGGTGAAGCGATCCGTGACAGCAGCGTGCCACGTGGCGACATTTTTCTAACCACCAAGGTGTGGCACGACAACCTGGCGCCGCAGCGCTTGAAAGAGAGCGTTGATGAAAGCCTTGAAAAACTGGGCACCGATTACGTTGACCTACTACTGATCCATTGGCCATCGCCGGATAATGAAGTGGCGATGGAAGAGTATCTGGCTGCTCTCAAAGAAGTAAAGGCACTGGGCAAGGCGTGCCATATCGGCGTATCCAACTTCACCATCGAGCAGCTTGATAAAGCGGTGGAGATTTTGGGTAAAGGCGAAATCCTCACCAACCAGATCGAAGTGCATCCTTTTCTGCAAAACCGCAAGCTGGTTGAGCGCTGCGAGCATCACGGTATTCAGGTAACGGCCTTTATGCCGCTGGCGGTGGGCAAGGTAATGGACGATGCGACCCTCAAGCAGATTGCTGATGCACATAGCGTAACGCCTGCGCAAATTGCCTTGGCTTGGGTCAATCAGCGCAATATGGTCACCATTCCCTCTTCCACCAAGGCGCGTAACATCCAAAGCAATATTGCCGCGTTTGATCTTGTGCTAAGCGACAGCGAAATGACCGACATTGCCAAGCTGGACCGCAAGGAGCGCATCGCCAACCCTGACTTTGCGCCCGCCTGGGACGAGTGATCTTAAATGAGTGCTGAGGAACCTTAAGCTTCTTATAATGTCTTAGCGGTGCCTGTTTTAGCAGGCACCGCTTTTATATAGCTTTTAAATAATCGGCTGTACAGGAAGATTCCATGAAGCAAAAGATTCGCGACAACGCGCTCAAAGCGCAGCTACGAACCCCCATGTTCAAGATGCAACAACAAACGCCCAAAAAGGGCAAAGGCAGCTACTCCCGTAAAGGGCGCAAGGCCCTGCGGGGGTATCGCCAAGCCGCTTAATCAGGCGTTTTGGCAATGCTTCTGCTCTACCCAGGTATAGATCAATCCCTCTTAGCGATAGCCTTTCGCTTGCAGGTGAAATAAATGGGCGTAACGGCCGTTTATCGCGAGTAGTTCTTCATGCGTGCCGCGTTCAATAATTTCTCCCTGGTCGATAACGAGGATGAGATCCGCATTGCGAACGGTTGAGAAGCGGTGCGAAATAAGAATCGTCATTTTATTGTGGCTATGTTGCCGAAACCGGGTAAATACGTCGGCTTCAGCGGCAGCGTCCATCGCGGCGGTGGGTTCATCCAGTACTACAATATCGGCCTCTTCGCGCATGTAAGCACGTGAGAGCGCTATTTTTTGCCACTGCCCGCCGGAGAGTTCCTGTCCGTCCTTAAACCAGCGGCCCAACTGAGTGTTATAGCCTTGAGGCATGCGTTTGATAAAACTGTCAGCCATGCCATTGCGAGCGGCCTGCTGCCAGCGCTCTTGATTATTAAACGCCTGGATGTCGCCCACGCCCAGATTTTCGCCAACCGGCAATTGATAGCGGACAAAGTCCTGAAAAATAACCCCGACGCGTTTGCGTAGCGCACTGCTTTCCCAATCACGAAGATCACTGCCATCCAGCAGAATTCGCCCCTTTGTAGGGTGATAAAGCCGCGTTAAAAGCTTAATGAGGGTGGTTTTTCCTGAGCCGTTTTCGCCGACCAAGGCAAGGCTTTGACCGGGAGACAGGTGCAGTGAGATATGCTGCAATACCTGCTTGCCGCCTGGGTAAGCAAAGCTTACATCTTCAAAGCGCAGCCCATCGCCGGGAAGCGCGCCTTGCAAGCGCGTGCCGCCTTCCTGCTGGGTAGGTTGTTCCAGGTACTCGTAGAGGTTGGAAAGATAGAGGTTGTCTTCGTACATGCCGCTGATAGCTGTCAGGCTTGCAGAAAGCGCAGACTGGCCCTGTTTAAACACCATCAAGTACATGGTCATCTGCCCCAGCGTGATAGCACCTGCAATCGTCTCAACCACTACCCATCCATACGCCGCGTAGAATGTTAGCGTGCCCAGCAAACCAAGCAAGAAGCCCCAGCCCTCACGGCGGAGTGTTAATCGCCGGTCTTCGCTAAATAGCCGGTTGAAAATGTCGCGATAACGTTGCAAAAAAAGCGTCTCAAGGCCAAACAGTTTGACTTCTTTAATGCTGTCTTCGCGGGCCAGCACGGTTTCCAAATAGCCCTGCATACGCGTTTCGGGTGAGCGCCTGCGAAACAAGCGAAACGCATCACCTGAAAACTTGGCTTCTGAAACGAACACCGGCAGGGCGCCTGCCGCTAGAATCAGCAGCGCCCAAGGGGAAAACTGCACAAGCAGTACACTAAAACTGACCAGTGAGATGGCATTTTGCAGCAGCCCGAAGGTTTTATTAACCAGCGCTAAAGGTCGCGTGGAGGCTTCACGGCGAGCACGTGTTAATTGGTCATAAAGCTCTGAATCCTCGAACTGGCTTAATGATAGCGTGCCCGCTTTTTCTAAAATCATGACATTGACTTTCTGGCCCAGCAGGGCGCGAAGCAGCGACTGCTGAGCAGAAAGACCGCGTTGGGCCAGTGCGATCAAGGCGATGATGAGAGCCTCTAAAGCCACAAGCTCAAGCACCGGCATAATAATAACCGTCAGGTTAGCGGAAGGATTGTCGTGATAGGTGTCCATCGCGTTGACGACGCCATCAACGATCAGTTGGCCCACCCAGGCACCCGCCGCAGGCAACACGCCAGCCACCAGAGTACAAAGCGCCAGCCCGAACATCATCCAGCGGGAGGTTTCCCAAACAAGGCCCAAGGCTCGCTTGCTGTAGCGAAACACGTTGAAAAAACCGTTAACCGACGGGGCGTTACCAGAGGTGGAAAACAGTGGGGGCATAGGGAGTTAACATGAACCGAGAACGAAAGAAGCTATTATGATGCGTGGGTTGCGTCGCAATAGCCACTTCAACCGCCAGAGCCTTATAGCGCGCGACGGTTGCAGCAGGAGAAGAAGATGAGCACAGGCTCTTTTCGTACAAATCTTAGGGAAGGATAAAGGCACCGTATACAAGCGCACCCATTACCACAAACGCGGGATGAACGCTGAACCGTACCAGCGCAATCGCGGCAATGGCGCCGATAATCAGCGTATGTACCCACCCCGCGCCATTAACGCCTTCAAGGAAAAAGCCAAACGTTAACCACACCATCATAATGGCGATCACTGGGCGTACCCATTGGCTCATACGCTTGACTTGGGGCGACTCGCGATGACGGTACAAAAGTCCTAGTGCGGCAATCATCAGCAGTAACGAAGGTACAACCGTTGCCGCTATCGCGACGGCGGCACCGCCGATGCCGGCCACTTCATAACCCACGTAGCCGGCCATTTTAGTAGCAATCGGGCTAGGCAGCGCGTTTCCAAGTGCAAGCGTTTCCGCGAAACCCTGAGACGTCATCCAGCCATAGCGGCCGACTACTTCGGCTTCAAGCAGAGGGATAATGGCTGGACCACCGCCGTAGCCAACAATGTTCGGTACAAAAAACGCCAGGAAGAGCTCCCAATAAATCATGCTGAGCGCTCCGCTTTTTTAGCCGTGGAAGGGCGTAACAGCGCCACCAGCAAAATCGCACCAATAATAAAACCGGGGTGAATGCCCAGCCAATAAATCAATATGCCAGCGGTAATCGCCATTAGGCTACTGACAAGCCAACCTAGCGCCTTTTGCGATTTATCAAAGAAGTCCCAGGCCAGTTGCCCCATCATCACCATCACGACGGGAACCACGGCTTGCCCCATCCCACGAATCCAGGCCACATCCCGATACCGGCTAAAAACGCCCAGCATGACCACCATGGCAACTATCATGGGAAAACAAACTGCAAGTACCGACGCTATACAGCCACTAATGCCGCCTACACGGTAGCCGATATAACCAGGCATTTTAGTTGCGATAGGACCAGGTAAGGTGTTGCCAATGGCTAATACATCGGCAAACTCTTCGTCCGTCAGCCATTGGTGGCGTGTAACGACTTCTGCATGTACCAGCGGTATCATTGAAGGGCCGCCACCGAAACCAAAAATACCGACTCGAAAAAAGGCCCAGAACAGGGCTGTCTGTTTCATCAGCGTGTCACGCTATGGTAAGCAGGCCGAAAACGGTAGTAGATGCGTTGAAAAACCATATTCTCTCTTTATATCGTTTATAAGTGATAAAATCGATTATTTTTCAGGGTAGAATAATATAATCAAGAGCGTTAGCAGGCGTCAAACGGAATAAATGATATGCGCTCACCGGTGGATGAAAGGACCCTACCATGAACCAGTACATTCAGCCCTCCACAACGACAGCATCTAGCCGTATTTACGATATTTTACGCAAAGACCTGGTTAATGGGCGTTTTGCTGCTGGCGAAAAGTTGGCAATCAATGCGCTTAAAGAGCTGTATCAAGTGGGCTTAAGCCCCTTGCGTGAAGCGTTAAACAAGTTGGCCGCCTATGGTCTGCTGATACAGGAAAATCAGCGCGGTTTTCGGGTGCCAACACTTTCACGCAGTGAACTGGATGATATTGTAAAAACGCGCTTAGCCTTGGAAGGCATGGCATTTGAACAGGCAATTTCGCTGGGGGATGCGGCGTGGGAGGCAAACCTTCTCGCGGCAGAGCATCGCCTGAAGTGTGCCGACATGACGCTGGATAATGACGATGAGTGGGAGCGATTGCATACCCAGTTTCATCGCACGCTGGTCGCATCTTGCGGCTCTATATGGTCGCTGCGGTTTATTGAGCAACTGCATGATCAATTTGATCGGTACCGGCGCTTGGGGCCCAAAATGCCGGTAATTCGCCAGGAGTTGGATCAGCAGCACCATGAGCTAGTGGCGCTCGCTTTAAAGCGCGATGTGAAAGCAGCGCGAAAGCTTCTTGATGAGCATATCCTTAAATCCTATGAGGCTGCGCTAACGTGCTTTGCGCAGCACGGATAAAAGCATCAGCTAAGCCGTTAGTGATAGGTGTACACTGGCGCGCACTAAACACGATAAAGCGGATGTAAAAGAGCGATGCAATATTCAGATAATGATGTCATTGAGCAAACGTTGAGCTGGGTGCGCAATTTTATTGTGGCTGAAAACGTATGTCCCTTTGCTCAGCGAGAAGTAGAGCGTGACACTATTCGTGTGGGCGTCGTACGCTCAAAAAAGCTTGAGGTGGCATTGGAAGAGCTGATGGTCGAAGTGCAGTGGTTGGATGAGCATCCGGAAACAGAAACCACGCTGCTGGTCTTTCCCACGCTTTTTAAGCACTTTGACCACTACCTCGACTATGTAGAACTGGCAGAAAGCATGCTGGCCGAACAGGGCTATGAAGGTGTTTATCAGCTGGCGACTTTTCACCCCGACTACTGCTTTGAGGACGCCACGCCAGAGGACGCCTCGAACTACACCAACCGCTCACCCTACGCAATGGTGCACCTATTGCGCGAAGCGAGCGTTGAAAAAGCCATTGAGTTTTATGGTGATACCTCGGTCATCCCGGAACGCAATGTGGCCCACTTGACCGCGATGGGGAGCAGTAGGGCAGAGCGCTATCTTCAGGATGCGTTAGCGCAACGGGCATTTCCGGGTAAAACGCCATAACGCCTTATTCGTGCTGTTTATGTAAAGCTCAAACGCCCTTGCTTTGGATCGATTGTTGCGCTTTTCTCTGCTTGTATGCCAAGCGCCGCCACTACAATCAACATGACAACGAGTAAACCTAATGCACCTGCAAGAGCATAGTTCACAGGTAGATCTTTCTTTACGTTAATCTCTCACTTAAGGGCAGTGGAGCAGGAAAGGGACAACCGCTTCTTAATGAATCAGGAAGGCTCATCGGGGTGGTTGTAATATCGATTAAAAATCATAAAAATTAATATGTTAGTCGATTAATTTATAAAAATTTATGCATCACGTAGCTGTCTACGAGTCCTTGTGCCGCGTGACAATAAGCCTTCGGCACCGTGCCCACAATACTAAATCCTAAACGCTGCCAAAGCGCTACCGCTGCGTCGTTCGTAGCTACGACAGCGTTAAACTGCATGGCTTTAAAATCATGGGTGCGGGCGAGTTGCTGAGAGTGTTCACACATCGCGCGCGCAACGCCTTTACCGCGGGCGGCAGCGGTGACCATATAGCCGCAGTTACACACATGGCTACCCGGGCCTGCCGCATTGGCTTTTAGGTAGTAGCTTCCCACCAGTTCGCCTGCTGAGTCTCTTACGGCATACGTGGCTTTGGGTACTTGGCACCATAGTGAGTAGGCCGCCTCGTAGCTAATGTCGGGGTCAATGGCATAGGTGTGTTGTTCCGCCACAATCGCCTTAAAAGTGGGCCAGAAAATAGCGAAGTCGTCTTGCGTCATCAAGGTGAAGGTAAGTGTAGACATGGTTAATACCTGGTAGAGATAAGCCGCGTAGCATGTGATGGGCGTTAATGGTACCAGGCCGCAGCGATACATGCGGCTGTCAACATGGAAGGGGCATCTGCTGAAGCCCCTTAAGCGGCTGCACGTTGCACTTATTTTGCTACTTGAGCAACGATTTCGTAGCTACGCACGCGGTCGGCATGATCAAAAAAGTCACTATTAATCATTAATTCATCGGCGCCTGTACGTTCCTGAAAGTCTTCAAGTCCCGCTTTAACTGTTTCTGGACCACCAATAATCGCGGCACCCAGGAACTGGTTGACCTGCGACTGCTCCATGGGTGACCAGTCCAGTTGCTCTACCGGGGGCTGCGACTGAGTGGGCTTGCCACGAATAAGGTTCAGAAACTTCTGCTGGGCGGAGGTAGCAAGGTAATGCGCCATGGCATCATTTTCAGCGGCCATCACCGGCAGTCCGACCATGGCATAAGGCTTATCCAGATGCTCAGACGGGCGGAAGTTATCGCGGTAGAGGCGTAACGCTTCAAATAGATAGCCGGGTGCAAACTGCGCCGCAAACGCAAAGGGCAGGCCCAGCCTGGCGGCCAGTTGGGCGCTGTAGCCGCTTGAACCCAACAGCCAGATAGGCACGTTAGTTCCTTGGCCAGGTACCGCTTTCACCTGCTGGCCGGGCTCTGCATCACCCAGGTAACGACGCAGCTCGCTTAGTTGCTCGGGGAAATCATCTACGCCAGAATGCATGCTGCGCCGCATGGCACGCATAGTGGCACCGTCAGAACCAGGCGCCCGCCCAAGCCCCAGGTCAATGCGCCCAGGGTAGAGCGTTTCCAGCGTGCCAAACTGCTCGGCAATCACAAGCGGAGGATGATTAGGCAGCATTACCCCGCCCGAGCCTAGCCGTATAGTGGAAGTGTGGCCTGCCAAATGGCCAATCAGAACGGACGTGGCGGCACTGGCGATTCCAGGAATGTTGTGATGTTCGGCAAGCCAGTAACGGGTATAGCCCAACTGCTCGGCTCGCTGTGCCAGTGAAACGCTATCACGGAACGTTTCAGCAGCGCTGCCGCCTTGGCGTATAGGGGCAAGGTCGAGAACAGAGAGCGCGGTCGAAGAGAGTTGGCTCATATTTCACCTACTAATAAAGACGTGGAGCATGCTTAAGAATTTGGGCGCGTAGGCAATGAGACGGTACGCGGTTAAATCATTAGCACGCTTGTTAGTAGAGTGTATGCGGGCTACGAAGGCCAAATGCAAGGAGTAGCCCCTTTTGAGCTGCGTAACCTGTTTTATCGGTTAGTCACTCGGCGGGGTGGGGCGAATCAGGATCTCGTTAACGTCGACATGAGCCGGTTGAGAGAGCGCATAAATAACCGCGTTAGCGACATCGCGAGCTTCCAGCGCCGTTTCAGGCGGTTCATCAAAAAAGGGCGTATCGACCATGCCGGGCTCAATCAAACGAGGTGACATCAGTGGATGGCCCGTTTAGCGTGAGTATGCTGGAGCCTCTTTGAGCATGGAGGAGAGATCGAGAATGGCTTGCGCCATGTCTGCCATGCTTTTGCTTTGATCCATTGATGTCTTGCGAAGGAAGCGGTAAGCCTCCTCTTCACTCATTGATTGGTGCGCCATAATAAGCCCTTTAGCGCGTTCAATAAGCTTGCGCTCGCGCAGTGCCTTACGGGTATTTTCCAGCTCATCGCTTAACCCTTGTAGGCGGCTGGACTGGGTCTGGATTAACGCTATCAGGGAACGGCCAAGCGGTGAGGTCAGCGCGCTGGCCGTTAAATCACCCGGCGGCTGAGGATGGTTAAGGGCCAGTAACGGTTCGCAAGGCGCGGGTTTATGCGCGTAAGGCTTGGCTTTGGTCTGCTCAAGCGTTGCTTCTGCCTGGTGTATTTTGCGATAGCAAAGCGCGGCTAACTGTGCGTTTAACGTATCTTCGACGCTTTTAATGGCGTCGATACGCAGCGTGGTTAGCTCGTACCAGGTTTCACCCAACGCGTTAGACGTTATATGTGGCGACGCTGGCTGGCAGGCGGCCTCACGCAGCTGTTGAATGCCGGTTAGCGTGCTGGCTGAAACGGCCTGCTGCCAGGCAAGCACGGCGTCTGGCGTAGCAAATTCGATAAAAGTGTCAAAACAGCGCTGCTGGTCGTTAACCAGTTGGCCGAGAAGTTGGCGATGATTGTCATCAAAATGGCCAAGGGTATAGCCAAAGGCGCCACAGGCACGCTCTTGTCCAGCCAGCTCCTTGCCTTGCATGAGATGGAAAATAGCTACCAGCGCGCGGGTGATATCTGGATCGTCTGAGGTGTCGGCAGCTTCGAAGACAATCGCTAACAAACCGCCAATCAGGTGATTAAAGGCTTGGGTGGCGGCATCGGGAGAGATAGCAACGTTATCAATGGCGCTGCGCAGTACGCTTAAGTCGTCCAGGGCGTTCCACACGGCGGCTATCCGGCGCAACAGGCGTGCCGCCGCCTGCGGGCGCACTTCCTGGCTTAGCGCCTCTAAGCGCCTGCGCAGCAGCGCTTCGGCCTCTTTGCTCTTGTTAATATACGTCTGGCGGCGTGTTTTAAAGCGCTGACCTTGAGAGGCGAGATAAATCGTTGAGGCACCGCGTTCGCGCTGAAGCACATGGATAAAACGGCTAATATCCGCAACGATTTCTGAGGTCGTTGCTAAATAGCGAAAATTGTCGATATCGCAACGAATGGCGGTTAAGAGTAGCTGCAGGGCAGATGACATAACGATTTCCTTTTACTCGCCGCGTTGCCCCCTTCTCCCATGGCTGGCTTGCGGCGGAGAGTAGGGGGCTGCTTGAGTGTAATGCCTGGTGTTAACGTAATGCCTAGCGCTAACGTAATGAAAGGGCCCCCGCACCGGTATCATCGCCCACGGCATCACGGTAAGCGTTTGCTTCTTGTGCTTCCGTTATGTCGTTAAACCGAACGACTAATACACACGAGGCCAGTACCAGAACGGTCACGCCCAGGTAAAATAGCCCTTGTTGATAGCTTAAGCTTTCACTGCGAAACAGAAAGGCTGCCGAGACGGCGCCGACATTTCCGCCTGCACCCACAATCCCGGCAACTGCGCCCAAGGCTTTTTTATTGATAAACGGCACGACACCGAACGTGGCGCCTTCGGCCATTTGTACGAAGAGGCTAAACACCAGCATGATGCCAATGGCCAAGCTTAGAATGTGCATTTGCGAAAAGGCGACCAGCGCAATGCCTTCACAAAGCAGCGCAATAAATAGCCAGCGCACGCGTCCTTTTAACCCGCCCTGTTTGGCGAATAGGTCCGAGAAAACACCACCCAGTGTGCGGGCAAAAATATTCATCAACCCAAAAAGCCCTGCAATCATGCCAGCCATTGCCAGCGTTAAGTCGAATTTGTCGAAGAAGTAGATAGCCGCAATATTGTTGATCGTAAGTTCAACACCAAAACAGAGCCCATAAACGACAAACAGTGCCCAAACGCGGATGTCTTTCGCCGCTGCTAAAAAGCATTGAGTGGCGCTGTTCTCGCCCGTTGCCTCGGGCAATTCACCCCGTGCGCGCAGGTCACTAAAGTTGCCGTCAGGCGCATCCTGCGTGAGGAACCAGTAACCGAGCCCGGTGATAAACATCACAATGCCGGGCACGACCATGGCAAGACGCCAGCCTAGCGCTTCGTTAACGCCCAGCATTAGCATGCCTGCAAAGATAAGCGGCATGAGAATTTGCGTGGTACCGCCTCCCAGATTACCCCAGCCCGCACTCGTTGCATTGGCGGTACCCACGACATTGGGCGCAAACATCATGGTGGTGTGGTACTGCGTAATCACGAATGAGGCACCGATAGCGCCAATGGCTAAGCGGGCTAGCAGGAACGTCTCAAAACTATTGGCAAAGCCGATGCCCATGACCGGTAGGGAGCCTAAAATGAGCAGGCCCGTGTAGGTTTTGCGCGGTCCTAATCGGTCACACAGCAATCCGATCAGGAGCCGTACGATAACGGTAATCGCGACAGACGCGATGATCGTGTTGCCAATTTGTGTCTGTGTCAGGGAAAGGTCATCGCGCACCACCGCCATGAGTGGCGCGATGCCGAACCAGCCAAAGAAACAGATATGAAAAGCAAACCACGACAGGTGGAAGGCACGCATCTGAGGCGTGGAGAACGTCAGCAGTCGAATACGATTGGCTTTATTGCGTATGTCCATGAGATGGCCTCGGGGATCTTGAACCAGTTGAGCATCACGCAACGCTAAATCGCTTTGCTGCGTTACGTGTTCACGAGAACATGCCTTCGTCATTGAAGGTCAGGCTCGACGCACTCGTACCCGGTTGGGCCTGGTCTACGCCTACCATCACAAGAGATAGTTAAGCAATTAATTCGCCATCGGGGTTTTTTGTAAGCCTTATCAGTTGGTTACTTTTTATAGGCCGGAGATTTACAGAAAGAGGAACAGCCCCACGCGCTGTTGATGGGCATGCCGTAGGCGGCATGCATCACAATAGTGCTGTTTAGTCGTGCAGGTAAACGGCGTCGATATCCAGCGTTGAGTGATTGCCGATTGCCTCGAAGTGCTCATCCAGCCAGCGCTGCGCGGCGTCTCGGCCTTGTTCAAAAAGATGTGAAAGAAACGCCCATTCCGAATTCATCTTGCTGGAAACGGAAAGGTTTTCCAGCGCCTGCTCGCCGCTAATACGATGAAAGAGTGCCTGCTGGTAACAGTTTTTAATCCCTTGCTCTTCCAGGGCGTGTTGCAGCAGTGCAATCATGCGTATCTCTTTAATCAGCGCGGCGTTAAAGGTAATTTCATTAAGTCTGTTCAGGATGGATGACGCACAGGTCGGCACTGAGTCGCGGCTGATAGGATTAATTTGTACCAGCAGGATATCGCGTGAACTGCACTCCTCCATTAAGGGAAACAGCGCGGGGTTACCCATGTAGCCGCCATCCCAGTAGGCCTCACCATCAATTTCAACGGCCTGGAACATCAAGGGTAAACAGGCAGAGGCCATCACGGCATCAAGGCTCATCTCTTCGCGACGAAAGACACGCTGTTTGCCCGTGCGCACATTGGTGGCTGCCACAAACAGCTTAAGCTGCTCGCATTGTCGCACCCGCTCGAAATCAATGTGTGCATCAACGATGTCACGCAGTGGGTTAACGTTCAACGGGTTGAATTGATAGGGCGAGATCAGGCGCGTCATAAGGTCCATCGCGATATAGCCAGGCGAATGATCAAGGCTCCAGTTGCCTGTCCAGACATCCATCGGCGAACGGCGTACCGGGCTTGCCATACCCGCGCGGCTGACCGCCTGCCAAAAATCTGTAAGTGCTTGCCTGGCTAACGGCTTGCCGCCCCTGGTAAGGGCATCTGCCATCACCACGCCATTCATGGCGCCGGCGCTGGTGCCGCTAATACCTTCTATTTCGATGCGCTCATCTTCAAGCAGGCGGTCAATGACGCCCCATGAATAAGCGCCGTGCGCCCCACCGCCTTGCAATGCGAGATCCAGCTTCTTGACTTGAGTCATAAGGCCTCATGCGTTAGTAAGCTTATTTATGCTGCACTGCTTCTCAGCATGGCATAAGAACCAACACATGCCACCACCAACGCGTATGAGACGAATTTAACGCTGCGCTAAATGGGGGGAGCCTGGCGTTTGGCAGCGTAAGAAATCTGAGCTGGCGAGCCACTCTTCATCGGGGTAATAGGCAAACACATACTGATCTTCTCTTAAGCTATCAATCAGCGGGTAAGTGATATCCTCGCGTACAGCGGGGCAGCCATGGCTGCGGCCGAGACGACCTGTTTGCGCAATAAAGTCGTCGCTAACGTAGTCGGCTCCATGAATCACAATGGCACGTTCGTAGGCGAGGTCGTTGACCTCGGGTTCCAGCCCGTTAAGTCTAAGGGAGTAGCCGTTGCGTCCGTAATAGCTATTCATGGTACGAAACAAGCCAAGACTTGATTGATAACTTTCAGGAATATTCGAGAAGGTTTCGGCTTGCGCATCACCAGAACCCTGACCATGGGAGACCAATTCCTCAAACAGTAGCGTGTGCTGGCGCAGGTCAAAAACCCACAAGCGCCGCTCGGTGGAAGGCAGTGAATAGTCGATAACTGCCAGCCGCTCGACATTGGGGTCCGCACAGCTGAGCGCTTGGGCGGCAAGGCGCAGCGCTTCTGGGGTAGCCGAAGGCGCTAATTGAAGCAACTGATGATTAAGCGATAACACACCGGGAGGGGGCGTTGAGGCGACATCAGAAAAGAAACTGCTCGCGTATAAAGGGAGGCTAATGAACGCGAAAGGTAAACAGCATGACAACGATAGTGGGCGCAAACGGGTTACCATACAGAACAATCCTGCTGACAAGAGCGACGACGAAAAACAGTAAACGGCTATGATGAAAGTAAGCATGCCGCGAATGGGAATTCATAGTAACGCAAGGAGAGGGTGATGAACGAGATGCAGTCACTAAGACAATGGGCGATAGGGGCCGCTCTAGGTCTAGCACTGTCCCATATCCCCTTCGGTGTAACACCGGCGTATGCGGCCTCTGAGCCGCTTAAACAGGCACTTATACAGCGCTTGGCGGCTGAAGATCAGGCGTCGCTGCCGATCCGTGAATTTTATCAATTGCGTAATGAGCAGCTAGCTTGGCGCGAGGCTTCATCGGTTGAGGCGTTAGCCAATGCGCTTAACCTGCTTGAAAGTGATGGTTTGACCCCTAGTGACTACCGTGCCGATAGATTGTTGAGCGCTTTCCAGAGTAGCCAAAACGCTGGAGAGTCCGCTCAGGTCGCGTTTGATATTCAGGCAACGTCGTCGCTGTTATTGGCGCTCGATCACTTGGAGCGTGGCAAGGTCAACCCGCGTGACGTTGAGCCAAATTGGGATGCCCCACGCCCTGAGCGTCGCTATTCGCTGGCTCGCGTTGCTCAGGCCGTTGATGACCAGGCGTTGGAGCGCGCCTTTGAGCTGGCTCGCCCAGCCTCAAGTGAGTATCAGCAGTTGCGAGAGGCGCTCAGTCGCTATCGCCAGGTGGCCACGCTAGGCAGCACCCCGTATTTGCCGTCGCGCGAAGACTCGCTGCGCCCGGGTGATAG
This sequence comes from Halomonas sp. AOP30-A1-24, assembly GCF_052378165.1. Classification (NCBI taxonomy): domain Bacteria; kingdom Pseudomonadati; phylum Pseudomonadota; class Gammaproteobacteria; order Oceanospirillales; family Halomonadaceae; genus Halomonas; species Halomonas sp. AOP30-A1-24. The sequence goes on along the minus strand of NZ_JBQSXL010000010.1, from coordinate 44,492 downwards.
GGATGATGCCGTAATCCTGCTGCGCCAACGCTTGGCGATGTGGGGAGAAGATGGCCTGGTCTCGGCAGACAGCAGCGCCTATCCCATGATTGGCGTTCAGGCGCCAGGCGGCGATAGACGCACCTTTGATACTGAACTCGAAATGGCCGTAAAACGCTTTCAGCGGCGCCATCAACTAACCGCCGATGGCGTCGTGGGTGATCGTACTCGCTTGGCGCTTAATGCACCTGCCGCCTCACGTGTTGATCAGTTGCGGGTTAATCTGGAGCGTGCTCGCTGGATAGGCCCCCAGCAGTCTAGTGAGCCGCGGGTCTGGGTAGATATCGCAGGCTACCAGTTGCACTATATTCGGCCAAACGGCCAGCAGTGGAATGCCCGGGTGGTCGTTGGGTCGCCGCGCCGTGAAACGCCTATTATTCACTCATCCATCAGCCACCTAACGATCAATCCCAGTTGGACGATTCCGCCTACCATCCTGCGTGAAGATGTTCTGCCCCGGATACGTCAGAACACCGACTATTTAGCCCAGCATAATATGCAGGTGATCAATATGTCCGGTGCGCAGCTAGACCCCGCCGAGGTCGATTGGCAACGCCCTGGGGGCGTTATGTTGCGCCAGGTAGCGGGGAGCAGTAACCCTTTGGGTCGGGTAGTGGTGCGCTTTCCCAATAATGACATGATCTATTTACACGACACGCCAGCACAGGGGCTTTTCCAGCGTGATCAACGGGCATTGAGCTCGGGCTGCGTACGTGTCGAAGGGGTGCGCGAATTTGCCCAAATGCTTTTGCAAGATAGTGGCAGTCGTTACCAGCTCAGCACGCTAATAAATAGTGGTGGCAGCGACCGTAATGTGAACTTGCCTCAGCGCATTCCTGTCGCGCTACATTACTTGACCGCATGGCCCAACGCCCAAGGGAAAGTGGAGTTTCGCACGGATATCTACCGGCGCGATGCGTCACTATTGGCAGCGCTCCAGCGTTCTGTATGAACATAGAGGAGCAGGCCCGCGAGTAGATAGCGCAAGGTGCGTGGCTACCGTTCAGAGGGTAAAAACGACAATGCCGCCCTAGGGCGGCATTGTTATAGGGTGTTAAAGCTTGGATTACAAAAACTTGGATTACAAAAAAACCGGATTACTCAGTATCGCTTTCTGACTGGTAGCCCGCCACGCTAATCGTGCCGGTTTCGCCACTTTCAAGCGCAGCAAGCATCGGCTCGGCCTGGCGTTGGAAGGCAATTAGTGTGTCGCCGTTTAAGCCCATGTTTTCAGGCAGGTCTATCGTCATTGCATTAACGGGCGAGTTATTAACGATGACCTCGTAATGCAGGTGAGGGCCCGTACTACGGCCAGTGTTACCCGAAAGCGCGATGCGCTCGCCCATGGTGACGCGTTGGCCCTGGCTTACCAACTGCCGGGACAAGTGCAGGTAGCGCGTACGATAGCCATTGTCATGGCGGATAATAATATAGCGGCCTGCGGCTGGGTGGTTGGCAATTTTCTCAACACGGCCATTGGCGGGGGCAGTCACCGGCGTACCAATAGGCATTGCAAAGTCAGTACCGTTGTGCGGGCTGATCCGACCCGTTACTGGATGTTTACGGCGTGGATTGAAACCGGAGCTAAGGCGGTAACTGCCGTCAAAGGGGTAGCGTGCAAAAGAGGGATCCAGGCTATTGCCTTCGGGCGTATAGAAGTTATTGTCGGTGGCATTACGTACGACAGTGAGGTCCATGCGCTCTCCGGCATACTTTACTGCTAGTACGCGGGAGCCCAGCGTTTCTCCATCAATCATGTCGGACTCAACCAGCACCTGGAATTGGTCGCCACGGCGACTGTCCCGGCGAAAATCAAGTTTCTTCTCTAGCAAGTGAGTAAGCTCGGTAACCGAGCTGCTGCTCAAACCAGTTGCCTGAGCTGAACGGGCGAAACTACCGCTAACACTACCCGCAAAAAGGCGTTGAACCGGCTCACCCTGTCGCTCAATAGACGTAATGGCGAAACTGTCAGTATCGCTTTCTATTAATACCCCGTCGCGCATGTTTTTCATCATGCGAAGCGCAAGCAGGCGGCCGTCCTCATCTAGCTGGTAGTCGAAGCTGTGGCCTGCACGCCAGTTTGTCAGCATTTGAGATTCTGGCATGTCATCCAACAGTGCCAGTACTTCGCTATAGCCTAGCCCCAGCTCATCTTGTGCCAGAACGGCAAAGGTTTCACCTGGCTCAACAAGGTGGGTCTTCCATTCAGGGACATAGGGCTCTTCAGCAGCCAGTTCCAGCTCAAGAAAAGAGACGTCATCGAACAGATCAATGCCGTAATCTTCATAAGAAGTAGCATCTGCGATTTCGACAGAGGACGACGGATCGATATCGAGCATGCCGCTTGAAAGTGTGCCTACGACAATCGACATATGCAGTGCGCCGTTATCGATTGCGCTGTCGTTGAGTACTGCACTGGGCGGCTGGTGTTCTGCTACCGCCGCATCCGCACTAGAGATAAGATCAAGATCAACGATTTCTGTTGCCGCTAAATCGCTAAGGGGAATATGTTCGCGGGTGGCATCAATGGCCCTTGAGGCGCGGTTGATGGCATCAGCAACCGGCGCTCGTTCCTGACCAAGGGAAGGCAGACCTGGCGCTGAATCGCTGGGAAGCGGTACTAACACGCTTGCAAGCGGTGTATGGGGTTGGTTTAAATCGTGATACGTTGTAATTAATTTTTGTGCGCCCAGCACAGTGACCATTGTAGCCACAGGTAACAGTAACAACTTATGCGTGCGGGGCAGCGAATGAAGGATTCGCAACATGGGTAAATAGACCGCCGAGTTCGTGATCGAAAACGAATATGAAAGTAAACAAACCCCGGAACCATACCCCATGGAGCAAAAGGTGCATAGACTGTATATCTATACATAAAAGATGCTTTTGCTATATGAGCATAAGTAAATGGCAGATATCACTGTTTGTGAACACTGTTTGCTAACAAAGGTAAATAAAAGCTTGGATAAAGTGAGTCGGCTACCTCTATGTATTGCATACTTCTGATCATGAAAAACATGATAATTACTAACCTAACCATAGACAGGCAGGGAGTGGCGTAGAGGTTTTGTGACGGCTGGGAATGTCGGGTAAGTAAGGTCTAATAGGAATTATTATTATTGTTGTTTTAAAACAATCGCCTAAGTTATTGTTAATGTTAGTTAAGAATTTTTAAGTTGGGCGAAGATAATACCGTGAGCCGTGGATACTGTCTGTCAGACTTAAGGCGGGGTTAATCTTGACGTTTTTTTTGTAACAAAAGGTTAATTGCGGGTTTTTTTAGCGTTTTAACGTGGTTAGGGCGTTGGCCAGACGAGCAATAGAGCGCGCTGCGTATTTGAGCGACGCAGATAAAACCAACATGCACTGGCAGGTCCTTTCTGATAGGCGCTTTCAAGTAAGCCCTTTCAAGCAAGCTCTTTCAGAAAGAGGCTGTATCGTGCCGGGTGGCATAAATAAGCGCTGAATAAGCGGTACTTTTTATTGATTACTGGCATTCTAGTGAGATTTTTTCGAAGATTAAGCGGATTGTATCGCTGTATAGCATCGAGGAAATCGAAATGTCCCGGGTAACACTTGCGCAATGGCAAATGCTGGCAGCCGTGGTAGACCATGGAGGATTTGCGCGTGCAGCGGAAGCGATCCATAAAAGCCCCTCTACGTTGAACCATGCCGTTCATAAGCTGGAAGAGCAGTTAGGTGTTCAGGTGCTTGAGCCGGTTGGGCGTCAGGTGCGCTTGACGGAGGCTGGTGAGTTACTGCTGCGCCGCGCACGTCAATTGGTAGAAAGCGCAGCCTCTTTAGAAGATGTGGCGTCAAGGCTGGCGGCAGGCCTGGAAGCTGAAATTATCGTGGCAATCGAGCAAATATTCCCTGCGGCGGTCCAGGCGAAGGCGCTAGAGCGTTTCTCGGAAGAGTATCCTCAAGTACGCGTGCAGCTATATGAGAGCGTACTCCACGGTGGAATTGAAATGCTCTATGACGGTCGCGCAGACCTCGTGGTTTCGGGTATATCGGCGCAGGGGTTTTTAGGCGAGCCCTTGGTGCTCGTTCGCTTTATTGCGGTTGCCCATCCGGACCATGTTCTACACCAGTTGGGGCGGTCATTGGACCTTCGCGATCTGGCACAGCATCGCCAGTTGGTGGTTCGTGACTCAGCCTTGCGCCAGCCTTTGGATGCGGGGTGGTTAAAGGCCGAGCAGCGTTGGACGGTAGGTCATTTGAACACCTCTCTGGATATGTTAAAGCGTGGCCTGGGGTTCGCTTGGATGCCTGAATCCCATATTACAGAAGAGCTAGCGCGTGGCGAGTTAAAGCCACTGCCGCTTCCGGCGGGTGGCATACGTGAAGTGCCTGTTCAGATGATTTTTCGGGATCGTGATCGTGCAGGGCCTGCCGCTCATGCTATGGCGGCTGCGTTAAAGCAAGCGGTCGAAGAGCTCTATTCCCATGGTTCGATTATCTCGAATGAAGCACCGTAAAACATCCGCTTGAGCATCTGCGCACCGGGGGTATGCTGAAGGTAGCGCCGTCAGATATTTATTACCCCTTTAGGAGATGCCTTATGGGCTTGCTTGTTAATGGTGAATGGCACGACCAGTGGTACGACACGAAAAAGAGCGGCGGTGAATTTGTCCGTGAGTCTGCTCAGCTGCGTGATTGGGTCGGCGATCAACCGGAAACTGACGGGGCCTGCTATCCCGCTGAAAAGGACCGCTACCATCTATACGTTTCGTTAGCCTGCCCTTGGGCGCACCGCATCCTCATAATGCGTAAGCTAAAAGGGCTGGAGTCGTTGCTAGGTGAGTCGCATGTGAGCCCTTTGATGCTAAATAAAGGGTGGACCTATGAGCAGAATGAAGGCTCAAGCGGTGATGCCGTTAACGGCGTTGATTACCACTATCAGCTATACACCATGACTAACCCCACCTATACCGGTCGGGTAACGGTCCCGGTGCTCTGGGATAAAAAGCGAAGTGCCATCGTTAATAATGAGTCGGCCGACTTGTTACGTATATTGAATGTCGCGTTTGATGATCTTGCTGGCAACCATTTGGATTTTTATCCGGAGGATTTGCGCGAACAGATCGACCAAGTGAATGCCGATGTCTATGACCATATTAACAACGGCGTTTACAAGACCGGTTTTGCCACCGAGCAGAATGTGTATGAAAAGCATGTTCATGCGCTGTTTGAAGCACTAGAGCGTGTGGAAAAACGTTTGGGTAACCAGCGTTATCTGGCGGGTGAGTGGCTAACAGAAGCGGATATCCGCCTGTTTACGACGCTGATTCGTTTTGATGCCGTGTATTACGGCCATTTCAAGTGTAATTTCAAGCGTATTGAAGACTTTCCCAATTTGTCCAATTATGTGCGCGAAATCTACCAATGGCCGGGGGTGGCTGAAACGATTGATATGGGCCATATAAAACGTCACTACTACTACAGCCACGATACGATTAACCCAACACGTATTGTACCTGCTGGGCCGCTGCTTGACTTTGAACGCCCCCATGATCGAGAGCGCCTGCCAGGGCGTGGGGTACGTTCTAAGCAGAGCGCTTAGGCAGCTTGTTCAGCACAGCCGGCCGCTGCAAACCAGAAGACCGCCGAAAAGGCGGTCTTCTGTTATTACGTTAGCTGATGATGGACGGTGTTAATCGTGATTTGATATGGCTTCACGTGTTGATTGCCAAGCGCTTTGTGCGCCATCGCGGGTAGTCTCCCACGCATCACGAGCATTTACTTTCGTTTGTTCCCACCAGTCATGGTTGTAGGTCGGAAATTCTTCAACTTCTTCGTGGGTTGCATCAAGAATAATGCGGTGCTCGGTATCCCCGTCGCTCTCAGTGTGGGTTTCAAGCGAGAAGTAGTCAGTGCCTACAACGATCTCACGACCACCAAGTCCTAATACGGCGCCACTCTCAATGACCAGCGCATTGATACGCATCTCTTCATCGAACAGGATATTATCGACTTCACCGATCTCATCGCCGGACCCGTTGTTGAAGTAGACGTCAGCGTCAAGGATATCTTTGGCGGAGTACATGCCTTGGGGCTCTTCTGACGCTTGCACTCCGAAGGCCAGGCTGCCTAACAGGGCGGTACCGATAGCGGTGGTTAACATTGTCTTACGCATAGCTTCTCTCCATGTGGCTAAAATACAGAATGGTCAACATTGGCTGCCCATTCATCGCTAGTCGCCAATAACTTGCAACGTTTGACTAAAACAGAAGTGAGTAGGCTTATGACGCTGACGGGTTATAGCGTGTTGGCCCAATCATCAGCACGTCTTTCAGCTTCTTCACGCGTCAGACCATATTTTTGCTGAAGCTTGCCCACTAGCTGATCTTTCCTGCCACCAATCTGATCAAGCTCATCATCGGTGAAGTCGCCCCAGCTAGTGCGTGCTTTACCTTTCATTTCCGTCCACTTGCCTTCAATTTGATCCCAGTTCATACATCACTCCTTGAATTGCTGAACGTGTTGAGGCATCTAATTAAGTTAGACGATATTTACACAAGTGCAAATGATGATGTTTGTTTTGGGTGAAGTAAAAAAGGTGTAGTAAAAAGGCTGGTCATTCATTATTTGAGGTGTTAGGATGCGCGCTCCTCGCATGTGTTGACCCCTCCATCACGACGATAAGCGATGTCTACGTAGTTTTATATTTGATGCGTAGCAAGGCTTGCGGGAACATCTCTATAATTGCAGATGTTCATTGCTGTGAAGATGGCGCGCCTCCAGCATTTCACCAAACGGGTGAAATCGGCGCAGAAGGTCGCCACAGCGGTTGGCCCTTTGAAAATATATAGGTTTGCCAACCGTATGCCAGGTGCGACCGGCGTCTCCGACTCCACTGATGACATTATCCGCTTATTGACGGAACCTGTTTTTCGATGCTGCTTTTTAGCGCAACATCGTTGTCAGAGTCAGAGACGCTTACGATGCTCTTTTGCCGGTACTGCCGGCCTACCAAGGTGTGATTAATGACCTCGACTTCTGTCGCCTCGCCGAGCTTCGGTGATCTGGCTCTATTGCCTGCCGTTCTGTCTGCTGTTGAAGCACAGGGCTATGTAACCCCTTCACCTATCCAGGCGCAAACTATTCCTGCGTTGCTGGAAGGTCGCGATATGCTGGGCCAAGCACAAACCGGTACCGGTAAAACCGCAGCATTTGCTTTACCGTTATTGTCACGACTGGATCTTCAGCGTCGCGCTCCTCAAGTATTAGTCATGGCCCCAACCCGCGAGCTTGCTCAGCAGGTTGCAGCCTCATTTAGTAAGTATGGTCAAAACCTGCAGGGCCTTGAAGTGGCCATCCTGTGTGGTGGCCAAGAGTACCGTGAACAGTTAGGCGCGCTGAAGCGCGGTGCCCAGGTTGTTGTTGGCACCCCCGGCCGTATTATTGATCACCTGGACCGTGGCAGCTTGAAGCTGGACGGCCTGTCAGCACTCGTATTAGACGAAGCTGATGAAATGCTGCGCATGGGCTTTATCGACGACGTAAAACGCGTGGTCGCCGATACCCCGAAAGATGCACAGCGTGTGTTCTTCTCGGCCACACTGCCGACTGAAATTGAGCGCATTGTTAACCGCTATCTGGTTGACCCGGTAAAAGTGGCGATTGAGTCGCGCACGACCACTGGCGAAAACATTGAGCAGCGCATTGTACGCGTTGACGGCGGTGCCAAGCTTGAAGCGCTGGCGCGTATTCTTGAAGTCGAGCCGGTCGATGCCGCTATTGTCTTCGTACGTACTCGTGCCGCTTGTACTACCCTGGTTGAGCAACTGACGGCTCGTGGTGTCAACGCCGCTGGCCTGTCCGGTGACCTGGACCAAAGCCTGCGCGAGCGTACGATTACTCGCCTGAAGCGTAGCAAGGTTGACGTACTGATTGCGACTGACGTTGCTGCCCGTGGTCTTGACGTGCCGCGCATTACGCACGTTATCAACTACGATCTTCCGCAAGATGCAGAAGCGTATACGCACCGTATCGGCCGTACTGGTCGTGCTGGTCGTAGCGGCATCGCGATTACCTTTGCTGGTTTCCGTGAAGGCCGTAAAGTAGGTTGGATGGAGCAGGCAACCGGTCAGAAAATGGCCGAAATGCCGCTGCCTGACGAAGCTGCTATTCGCGCTCACCGTGACGAAGTGTTCCACCACCGTGTGGTGGCAGCGCTTACCAAAGGTGCCGAAGAGCAGCAGGCACTGGTAGAGCGTCTGGTAGAAGAAGGTCACGACGCTATTCAACTGGCCTGCGCCTTTGCTGCCATGGCACGTGCTGATGAAGCGCCGATTGGCCGCTTGCAAGCGCCGCGTAAAGAGCGTGCCCCGCGTGAAGGTGGCAGCGCCAAGCCAGGTGCTCGCCGTGAGCGTGGCGAACGTGGTGAGCGTCCGCGCGCACCTAGCGAAGGCATGACTCGCTACCGTGTATCCGTTGGCCATAAAGATGGCGTTAAGCCTGGCCAGCTGGTTGGCGCGTTAGCGAATGAAGGCGGCATTGAAGGTGCGCGTATCGGTCGTATCGATATCCGTAACGCCTTCTCAGTGGTTGAGCTGCCTAGCGGTTTGCCTTCCACTATTCTGACCAAGATGGCCCGTGCTCGTGTCGCTGGTCGTCCGTTGGAAATCAGCGAAGACCGTGCGCCTGAGCGTGCTCCGCGCCGTCGTCGTGATGATGGCGATGCGCCGATCCGTCGCCGCGAAGCGTAATCGCTTAAGCATGCGATAGCGGTATTAACCGCGCCTAAAATGCCCTCGTACCGGTTTCCGGTGCGGGGGCATTTTTTGCTACGCTAAAAGATGACACGCCAAAAAAGCGACAGGGAGTCGAGACAGGGAGTCGACAGTGAAAGCAGCCTTGCATGAATGGAACCTGGCGCCTAAAGAGGCTATCGCGCTTCAGAAAGAGCTTGCTACACGGTTAGAGTCTGATGACCGTATTGCGCCGGTAACGCACATCGCCGGGATGGATATTGGCTTTGAAGACAACGGAGATACCACGCGGGCAGCCGTGGTGGTGCTCAAGTGGGACCCACAAACAGCACCTGACTTAACGCTTGTTGAGCGCGTTGTTCATCGTGAGCCGACGCGAATGCCGTATATTCCAGGGCTGCTCTCTTTTCGCGAAATACCGGCGGCACTGGGCGCCTTTGAACGGCTCAATATACTGCCCGAATTAATCATGGTGGATGGCCAAGGGATCGCCCACCCCAGAAGGCTCGGAATCGCCGCGCACTTGGGGTTGTGGCTGGACCTGCCTACCATCGGCGTTGCCAAATCACGCCTTTACGGCAAGCACGATGAGGTAGGCGAGGTACGTGGGGATTGGGTGCCACTGCGAGCCGGTGACGAGACGATTGGCGCCGTCCTGCGCTCGCGTGACAAGGTGAAGCCGGTATTTGTCTCGCCTGGCCACCGAATTAGTCTTGAAACATCGCTTGATTGGGTAATGCGTTGCCTGGGGCGTACCAAGTTGCCAGAGCCTACCCGCTTGGCCGACAGGTTGGCTTCAAGGCGCGACCAGCATGTCAAAAAGCCACAGAATTCGCTGTTTTAAGATGTCTGGCTCACGTGACCATGTGATGAGCGTTTTATAAAAGCGTGATAAAGCGCTTGAGTAAGCTTGTAGCCTCCTGTGTTTCAACCACCTGAGCGGCAATTGCCTCTGCGTCTTGTTGCTGTTCAAGCAGCACTTCGCGCTGATGCGCTATATAAGCGCGCATGACAGGTACAGTGAACTCAGGGTGAAACTGCACGCTCCACTGGCGCGGTCCGTAACGCAGTGCTTGGTGCGCATCGTGGGAATTACAGGCCAGCACCTGGGTATTGGAAGGCAACCCTAACACAGACTGCGCATGGGTCAGGTGGGCCATAAAATGCGCGGGTAGCTGGCTAAACAAGGGGTCTTGAAGGCCCGCATCCGTCAGCGTAACGCTATGTGTACCCAGCTCACGCCCTGCGGGGTGGAAGTCGCTGGCACCTCCAAAAGCCGCTGCCATTAACTGATGGCCGTAGCAAACGCCTAACATGGGAATGTCCGCTTGAAGCGCCTCCTGTAGCCAGGGTTTTAAGCGTTCGCTCCAGGGCTCTTGGTGGCTCACCATGCTGTGCGAACCGGTAATCAGAATGCCTTCCAGCGCGTTTAGCGGTAGCGGCGCAGACTCCTTTCGGGCGTCCCATACGCGAAGTGTTAAATGCTCAGGCAGCGTATCGTTTAGCTGTTGCTCAAAGAGGCTTTCAAAGTCACCGTGCTGTTCGGCAACGTCAGAAAATGCATCGCCGGTTTTAATAATGACGACAGAGGCCATATTGATTCCTGTGAAAAAAGGCAGCCTGGTGCGCACACTGTTGATGCGAGCATCAAGGGGATAAAGCATGTCATTATGCGACAGGGCGAATAGGATGTAACCGCCATTCAGTGAGTAACGCCAATAATGAGCGATCCTGCTCATTAAGCTTTAACAAGGAGATGACAATGCAACACGTGACGCGTGCCGGTGAACCGATGGATGTAGCCGGGGTAATACCTTCCGTTGATCAAGCCGCGCCAGAGATGGTATTAACCGATGGCAATCTTCAAGACGTAACGCTGGATACCTACGCAGGCAAGCGGAAAGTCCTCAATATAATTCCCAGCGTCGACACGCCGACCTGCGCCATGTCGACACGGCGTTTTAATGAGCTTGCTTCTAATTTGGACGATACCGTGGTGTTGGTGGTGTCAGCTGATTTGCCCTTTGCCGCTCAGCGATTTTGCGGTGCGGAAGGGTTGGACAATGTTAAAACGCTTTCCACCTTCCGCCATCCCGAGTTTTTAGAAGCCTGGGGTGTCGCGCTGCGTAATAACCCTATGGAGGGCTTATGTGCGCGTGCCGTGGTGGTGCTGGATAGCGATAATCGCGTACTGCATAGCGAGCTGGTCAGCGAAATTAAAAACGAACCGAACTACGATGCGGCACTGGCCGTACTTACGGCGTAGCTGACTGCTGACAACGTTTAGCAGCCTCCAGCAGCGCACTAATCAGGCGCTGCTGGGGTCGGTTAAATATCAGCCATTCGGGGTGCCATTGAACCCCGATTAAAAAATCATGTTCGCGCGATTCGATGCCTTGCACCAGGCCATCACGGTCACGCGCGACAATCTCTATCCCTTGGCCCGCTTGGTTAACGGCCTGATGATGAAGGCTATTTACCCGGCACCAAGTGACGCCGAGTAGTTGATACAGTTGGCTTGCCCCCACGATATCGACCGTCTTACGGGGAAGTACCGTGCGTCGACGTTTTAAGCCTTCGTGGGTGGTGTAAATATCGGGGTCCAGCGTGCCGCCTAAATGCACGTTGATTAATTGCGCACCTCGGCAAATACCCAAAACGGGTGTGTTTAAGGGAATGAATCGTTCAAGTAAGGCAAGTTCCAGGGCGTCGCGTGCTGGGTCAAGGCGTACATCCAACTGGAGTTCACCGCCGTAAAGGGTCGCCTGAATATCATCGCCACCGCCAATAATTAACCCATCCAGATACGCTGGTAACGGGCGGGAAGGAGATAGCCGTAAGGGTTTTCCGCCATGCCGCCATACGGCAAACCAGTCAAACCACCAGGCAAGGTGGCTTTTATAATCCGAGGTGGTAATTCCAATAAGCGGCCGTTGCATTCAGATAAGTTCTCTTGAGTCGTCAGAAATAGCCGTGCTGCTGACATGGAGCGCTGTCTTAACGGTGCATCCACGTTGTCAGTTTGTCTTTTAAGCGCATCATGAACGGTCGATTTTGCTTGGCGATATATTCATCGCAGCGTGTTTGAAGAAGCTGAGTGTCCGCCGCGAGTTGTTCCACTTCAACCCAGCGGTTCCATTCCACTACCGCCCCCCAGCCTGGCTGAGAGAGCTGTGCATTGGGCAATCGGTAATGAAACGTGGGGCGCGGTTTTATAAGTTTGGTATGCAGCAGCGCGTGAGGATGCTCTGGACACAAATATGCAAATAATGGCAGTAGGTCAAACTCACGATTTCGCGTGGCGTTATAGTGCAGGTAATCGTTAATAAACGATGCAAGGTCTGGTTGGTAGCGCCTATCCAGCACCTTTAATGCGTACTCCTTGGGGAAAGGATTAGCATGGGGCAACACTTCACGGGTGATATCCACTTTGATCTCATCGCGCAGCCAATGGGCCAGCAAGAGATAAGCACGCAGCACCGCCAGCAGGTAGTCAACGTCCAGACGCGCTACCTCCAAATTAAGGTGCAAACCAAAACCATACAGCAGGCTAGCATCCGTGCCTTTTGCACCCTGGTCGCGTAATGCCTGAAAAATAGTATCCAGCTCTTCAAGTTCATTCCACGGCACCGGCGGACAAATAAGCTCGGTGGGCACCAGGCCTGTTACCATGTCGCCAATAAATTCGCGGGTCTTTTGGTGAAATTCCAGGCGGCGCTGGTGCCGATGCCGCTCCCATTCGCTATCCTGGTTGGCCTGCTCTTCAAGCAATGCCTGATCGGGGTGGGCATACTGGGTGTCAAGCTCAATGCCAAATACACCCCAGCGGGTTCCCTCAACCAGTAGCCGGTGGGGGCTTACCACGTTAAGCTCACCTTTAAACAGATCGCGGACCACTAATGCCGTGTCGTGGGGTGGCAAGCCGGCAAATTCGATCTCAATGCCCACACGGCGTACCTTACCGTCGCTATTTAACCGGTTTGGGGGAGCTTGCGGCGTCATCTCGGCATCCTGTGAGGTGAACGTTTAGACCATCAGCCTATCATAGTCGCGCAGGTAGGCTGAGCGGATTCCGGGAGGCGAGAGGGAGTAGGCGCGGTGTCATTTTTGAATCCATTTTAGGAGCATGGTGTGCGACAGCACTGGATAATTAACACTGCCATTTACATTGCGTTAACGGTACTGGTCAGCGTAATGGCGGCTCAGGTTCAGGCCCAGGTCGTCTCGCTTTCCGGTTTAAGTGGAAATGAGCCGAACCAGGAAGAAGAGGTCAGCAGTGATGAATTCCAACGCTCGCTGAATGATGTTATCGCCATGCTCGACAATGAAGAGCAGCGTACGGCGCTGCTTAACTCGCTGCGCGAGCTACAGGTAACAACGGATGCTACTCAAGAGGAAGGCATCGTACGCCAAGGGCTGCTGGGCGCGCTTGCCGACACGCTAACGGATCTCGGTGAGCAGGCCCAGGCAGGCAACTCACCGATTGATGAGTGGTCACGGCAACTGGTGCAAGGGGCCGCTGATCTGCGTGCCTTAAATGCTGGCACGGACCGCGGGCAGGCGATCCGTGAAGTTGTTGACGGCGCAGTGATGGGGATTATCTGGGTCACGCTGCTGGTACTGATGATTGCCTTTGGCCGCTTGGTTGCGACGCGCCGAGAGTGGCCCCTGGATTTGCCTCGTGACCCCAAGGCGTGGTTGCTGGCGGCGCATTTTCTACGCCGTATGCTGCCTTGGGCACTGGCCTTTGCGATTATCCTGGGCATTGCTCAACTGCTGCCCTACAGCCCAGGGCGCACGGTGGTGTTGGTTATTGCGTATGTCTGCCTGTTTGGGCGTGCGTTATCGGTAGTGTTCGAGACCGTCATTGCCTTCTTTAGTCGAGGGCACCGCTTTACCGCTGTGCAGCTGTTGCAGCAGCAGGCACTGCGTGGGCTGTTTGTGATCGGGGCGTTGATCGCTTTGGGCGATGCGGTAAATTCAGCGCGCCTGGTGGATCTACTGGGGACCGAACTCTCAAGCCTTGTTTCGATGCTGTCCAATATGCTGGCCGCGCTGCTGGCTGCGCGCTTTATTATCAAGTTCAAGCAGCCAGTACGCCATCTCATTTGTAATCGGCCCTATAAGCAGCGCCGGGAGGCCAGCACGGCCGTTGAGATGGTGCGTACCCTGGGCGGCTTATGGCATATCCCGGCACTGCTACTGGTGGGCGGCTCGTTATTGGCGATTTTTATCACTGTGGGCGATGTCGGGACCGCGCTGGCACGTTCGATAATTTCTGCGAGCTTGCTGGTACTTACCCTGGTGGTTACCGGGTTGATACGCCGTCAATCCGAGCGCTTGAGTAAGCGTCGCCGTCGGCGCTTTAGCCAGTACCGAAAACGCCTCGAGCGCTTTGGGTTTGTGTTGGCGCATATCTGTTCATGGATGGTATTTGCTGAACTCTCCATGCAAGTGTGGGGAGGATCGCTGTTTGGGCTAGGCCAAGAAGCGGTGGCCAGTACGCGTATCGGCCAAGCGTTGGTTAGCCTGGGGGCGACAATTTTGTTGGCATGGCTGGTGTGGATATTTGCCGACACGGCCATCCAGCGGGCGCTGACTTCCTCGGGCCGCGCTCGTGGTCGGCGGGTTAACCAGGCGCGGGCGCAAACCATCACGCCGATGATTCGCAACGTGATCTTTGTCGCCATTTTGATTATCGCGTTTATTGTCGGGCTGGCTAACCTGGGGGTGAACGTGACACCGCTGCTGGCGGGTGCCGGTGTGATCGGCTTGGCGATAGGTTTTGGCGCACAGACGTTGGTTCAGGATTTGATTACCGGCATCTTTATTCTGATTGAAGATTCGTTGGCGGTGGATGATTTTGTGCGCATCAACAACCATATGGGGACGGTAGAAGGGCTGACTCTGCGTACCGTGCGGTTACGCGACCTGGATGGCGTGGTACATATTATTACCTTCAGTCGTATTGAATCGATCCACAATATGTCGCGTCAGTTTGGCATTGCGCTAATGCGGATACGCATTCCCTATGATATGAAAATTGATGATGCCATTACGCTAATGCAGGAAACCGCCCAGGAGCTGCGCAATGACCCGATGATGCGTCATTACATCTGGTCGCCGCTTGAAATGCAGGGGGTCCAGGGATTTGAAGAGGGCTGCCCTATCTTGCGCATGCGCTTTCGGACCGCTCCTGAAATGCAGTGGGATGTTTCGCGGGCCTTTAATCTACTGCTTAAGCAACGGATGGAAGCGCAGTCCATCGATTTGGGTGTGCCGCGTCTAAGTGTCAGCATGGAAGCGCGCTCAGAAGACCATATGGAGCCGACCGGAGGCACCGACCTATCGCTTGATAATGGGGAAGCCACAACGGGTGAGCACGAGGCCAATAAAAAGCCTGCACCGCCCAAGCGCACCCCGCAGCCTACTCAAGCAGAGATAGCGCGTGATGAGGGGAGGACGTATCGCGGCTCACCTTAAGCCGCAATCGTCTGGCTCAAGGTGAGCCCCAGCGCAATCCCCAGGCCTGTACCGATGGTGAAAATCGCAATGAGTAGCCAAGCGCCGCGCAAGCCACGCCAACGGTTGTAGAGTTTTACGACGTGGCTGACGCGGTCGACCAATTTATCGTGACGGGAAACTATCTCGTCAGGCGGTACTGAAAAATCGTTGGCAACATCATCCTGCCAATGGGCGCCGTGGGTTAGCCCAAGCTGAGTACGCAGCTGCCCAATGTCGCTCAGCGTGGCGTGCAGCTTATCGTAGTCTGCACGCCGCTTGGCGACGGCGAATGCGGCTTCCGCATCCTGGCGCAAAGCGCTGTTGGGGCAGCGAGCAACGGCTTGCTGTAGCTCTTCATCGTTTGCTTGGGGGGGAACGTTAAGGCGTTGGTACAAATCCCGCATAGGTGCATTGTTCTTTTAGGGTTGGAGGTTAACACCAGAGAGTGTGCCTATTTTACCGATAGGTTTGCATCAAGTAATCATAGGCGCTTTTTATACGTTGAAAACGTGCTGAAGCAAGGGCAATTTGATGTTCACTTTGGGTATAGAAGCGATCCGGATGGTGTAGCTGTGCCATGCGCCGGTAGGCACGGCGCACTTCTGCTTGGGTAACGCCAGGTGATAATTCCAGTACCGCCAAAGCGCGGGTGGTGCGATCAGGTGGCGGCGGTGTGGACGAGCGCTGTTGATGGCTGTGCTGATAGCCTTGGCGTGAACCTTGGTATGAGCCCTGCTGTGAGCCTTTTTGCGAACCGCTTTTCGAGTTTTGTTGCTGGCGTTTTGCGCGCTCACGCTCCTCTTTTTTGCGCCGAGCATGTTCCTGCTGCTGTCGAGCCTTTTCGTTGCGCGCTTGGTCTTTACGCGCTTTGTCGTCACGAGACTTGTCGCTGCGGGCTCTCTCACGCTCGGCCTTTTCCTGGGCTTTCGAATGCGCGCGTTGGGCCTCTTCTTCCTGGCGCCTTTTTTCCTGCTGTTCGGCTTTTTCCTGCGCCTCGCGGGCCTGGCGGGCAGCCTCTTCAGCCTTGCGCGCTTGCTGCGCGTAATAGTCAGCATCATGGACACGCCAATAGGCGTCGCGGCTGGGATCTTCCGGCAGAGCGAGCGCGCGTCCTGTAAGCTCTTTAAATAGCGTGCCAAGTGTTGTGGGCAGCACATTGAGCAAATCTGCCACGAACCGCAATATATAATGGTTCGACAGAGAAAGGTCGCCATTGTCGGTTGCCACCGTGATGGCTTGATGCATGACGCCAAGGCTATGCTCTTCAGAGCACTCCTTGCGAATGACTTCAGCGGCAAGCTGAATAGCCTTGAGGTCGCGCTGCCGCGCAATATGCATGACTGGCGCCAGTTCATGCCCATGGCGAAAGTGCGCGCACACCTGGGCCAAACGGCGTCGCCGTTGACCTTCTGAAACGTGTTGGCGGTGCACCAATATCCAGGCCAACAGCAGTAGCTTTGCCGTATCCACTTGGCTGCGGCTTTGCAGTAGCAGCAGCTCAAAGGGGGAGAAACGGGCAATGGGCATTCCCAAGCTCCAAAGGCGTAAAGGTGAACCATCCCCGCATGAAGCGGACCATCATGACAATTGGTGTCATGGTATATCATCGCTCAAGGCAATGAAGTAGGAGATTGACCAGGTGATTAACGTCGAGCGCAAAAATAGCTACCAGCTACGCCTTACACGGCGGCTCAAGGAAGAGACATCGCATAGGCTTGACGTCTATCTTTTTGTACCTGGCGAGCTGGGTTTAAATGCTCACGTCATCTCGGAAGAGGCATTTTATCACTCATCCATTAGTGTCTCGCGGACGTACTATAGCGATGCCTACCACCTGCCGCTAGTGCATAGCCGGCTCGCCAGCCGTAATCAGTTGGGCAGCGAATCTTACCGATTAAGCTTAAGTCTTTATGCGTATCAGTATGTGACTGCCATGGAGCGGACGACTCAAAAAATGCTGGTCCGCGAGCGCAAACTGCGTAGCGAGCGGCAAAAAGAGTCCAGCGATGTGCAGACGCTAAGAGAAGAGCTGTGTGAGCAACTGAATGAAATGCAGAAGCTCAGCGAAAGCATTTTAAGGAAGATGCGCCGCAATCAACCCACGGATGAGCGTTTATACAAATATTTCGCCAATATCGATAACTATCTCTCCTGGTTTACTGAGCAGCAGCTGCTTTCACTAGTGGCCTATATGCCAAGAGGTGGCGAGTTTAGTGATATCAAGCGCCAGTTTATCAATGTGTGCGAACGTGAAAGTGAGTATCGACGCGAACAGAAGTACAACTCAGAGCGTGTGATGGAAGACCCGACACGCATGTCGAATAAAATGCGCTTGCTACGACGCTTGATTGAATATCCGATTACCTTGAAGCAGGAGGCGCTGGAGTTAGGCGGCGGTGAGCAAAAAGCTGTAAAAGCGTTGGCAACCGCACTGGTAATGGCCTGTGTCACGCTGGGAGTATTGCGCGTACGCGAAGTCGTTGGCGATATTACGGCGCTGTTTGTGCTTGCCATGGCGCTGCTGTATGCCTTGCGTGAAGTGTTTAAGGACGACCTGCGCAATACGCTTTGGCGCCTGCTGCGTCGGGGACGGCCAAAATGGCGTCGCCAATACGTTGACCCCACGCGTAATGCACTGGTGGGGCGTCAGCTTGAATGGTTTGATTACAAGCGCTACACCGCCCTGAATGAAGACATCAAGCAGATGCGAAGGCGGACCGTGGCTGAGCGGGAAGAGGATGTGCTGCATTACCGCTCCAGTTCGCGTATGTCGCCCACGCGGTTTTTGAGTGGTTACGAGCATACGCGAGAGACACTGTATATTGATCTCTTGATGCTGACCCGCTTAATGAGCAAAGAGAAGCATCATATCTTTCGGTTAAAAGATGGTCAGGCCGTACGTGAAAGCGTTGAACGGCGCCATTTGTTCAACCTGGTGGTGCGTGAAACCGGCAGTGAAGATGCCCCCTACCTGGCGCGCTGGAAGGTGGTGGTTAGTCGTTCAGGCATCGTCGATGTCGAAAAAGTTGCTGAAAGTGGCGCCTCAGAAGGCACATCCAGTGAGCTCAGCCCTTGAAGCCATTTCTTAAACTCAGTTCTTAATTCAGTCCTTACATGCAGCCTCTGTGCATGCGAGTGCCAGCCAGCTGCAAGCGATTCACTCAGAGGCGCCCGAAAAGACGCCTCTGAGCGGATATAGTCAGCGTTAAGCACTGTGTAACGGCTGATTAATTGAACGAAGTAAGGGCCTTTTCCAGGTTGTCCACGCTGCGTTTAGTGTGATGCAGTTTATCCAGCCCAAACAGGCCGATACGAAAGGTCTGGAAGTTATCACCTTCATCGCACATTAAGGGCACACCGCCCGCGACTTGAACGCCCGCTTGGGCAAACTTGCCGACAAGCCCGGCGTCCTCGGTGTAGCTGACCACGACACCCGGCGCCTCGAAGCCTTCAGCGGCAACGCTGATAAACCCGTGGCGTGCGAGCATGTCCCGAACACCCTGACCAATGGCCTGCTGCTCTTGCTTCACCTTGGCAAAGCCGTATTCACGAGTCTCCTGCATGATATCGCGCAGCTGGCGCAAGGCATCCGTTGGCATGGTGGCGTGGTAGGCATGCCCACCGTTTTCGTAGGCCTGCATGATCGCGTGCCATTTGGCTAAATCGCAGGCAAAGCTATTGCTTTGCGTTTCGCTTAAGCGCTGTGTGGCGCGCTCAGAAAGCATGACCATGGCGCAGCAGGGTGAACCGCTCCAGCCCTTTTGCGGTGCGCTGACCACCACATCGATGCCCAAATCCTGCATATCCACCCACAGGGTGCCTGCGGCAATGGCGTCCAGCACAAACAGGCCACCCACCTCACGCGTCGCTTGCGCCACGGTGCGAATGTAGTCATCAGGCAGCAGTAGACCCGCAGAGGTTTCTACCTGGGGGGCAAACACCACAGCGGGTTTTTCCTGGCGGATACGCTCGGCGGCTTCTTCCGCAGGTACAGGCATAAACGGCGACTGCGGGTCATCAGACGTCACGCGGCGTGCTTTGAGCACTGTGTGTTGGTCGGTTAAACGGCCCATCTCGATAATCTGCGTCCAGCGGTAGCTGAACCAGCCGTTACGAATCACCAGGGTTTTCTGATCCAGGGCGAACTGACGTGCGACCGCTTCCATGCCAAACGTCCCGCTACCGGGAACAATGGCCGTTGCATGGGCGTTATAGACCTCTTTCAGCGTGGTCGAAATATCGCGCATGACGCCTTGAAACTGCTGCGACATGTGATTGAGCGAACGGTCGGTATACACCACCGAGTATTCAAGCAGTCCGGTGGGATCAACGTTGGGCAGTAGGGCCGCCATGGCGTTCTCCTTAATGAGTAAGCGTGCGAGATAAAGTGCCTTACAGGGTTTGGGGACTTAGAGCCCGAGGAAATAGAGTACGAGGAATTGTTAGGCGAGGCCAGTGCTGGCAGTGTGGTTCGCAAGGCAATAAAAAACCGCCGTCATGAAGACGGCGGCAGAGTGACAACCAGCCTGATGCGGCTAACCGCAGTAATGAATGCGGCCTAGCGTTGAGGCAATTGCTCGGGGCCAAAGGCGTCCGGCAGTAATGTTTCCATGGTGTAGGTTTTGAGCACCTCACCCTGGCGGGAGATAACCATGATTTGCGTATCGGGGGTAGCGAACTCACGAATACGCTGACGGCAATCCCCGCAGGGCGTGCACAGGTGCTCGCCTGGCCCCATTACATACACCTTGGCAAGCTTGCGCTGGCCAGCGGTTACCATCGCACTAATGGCCGATGCTTCTGCACAAAGCCCCTTGTAGTGAGCAACTTCGACGTTAGCGCCTACAAACTGCTGGCCGTCCGGGCACACCATGACGGCCGCGACCGGGTGGTCGGAGTACGGGACGTAGGCATTGTTCAGTGCATCAAGCAGCGTGTTGACCAGCGCAGAGTCTGCTTGGCTCATGGATGATTCCTCGGTTTAACCCACTTAGGCGTTGGCGGCGTCATCACGCAGGACGGTATCCAGCGCGATGATCATCATATCGTTGAAGGTGGTTTGACGATCGGCGCTGGAGAGCGCTTCACCTTTCAAAATATGATCCGATACGGTGCAGATGGTCAGCGCGCGGGCACCGAACTCGGCGGCAACACCGTAAAGGCCAGCCGCTTCCATCTCAACGCCGACAATGCCGTAGCGCTTCATCAGCTCGGCCATATCGGTCTGCGGGTTGTAAAACAGATCGGCGGAGAAAATGTTGCCCACTTTCACCGGCACGTTTTGCGCTTTGGCGGCGGCTACGGCGTGGCTTGTCAGCTCAAAATCCGCAATGGCGGCAAAGTCGTGGTCGTTAAAGCGCATGCGGTTCACCTTGGAATCCGTGCACGCACCCATGCCGATCACCACATCACGAACGTTAACGTCGTCGCGTACCGCGCCACAGGAGCCTACGCGAATAATCGACGTCACGCCGTAATCGGTAATCAGCTCTTTGGCATAGATGGACACTGACGGAATACCCATGCCGTGGCCCATCACGGAAATTTTGCGGCCTTTATAGGTGCCGGTATAGCCCAGCATGCCACGCACGTCGTTCACCTGACGCACGTCATCAAGGTAAGTTTCGGCAATGTACTTGGCGCGCAGCGGGTCGCCGGGCATCAACACCGTATCCGCGAAATCACCCTGTTCAGCATTAATATGCGGAGTAGCCATGTGGTTTCCTTATGTCTTGTTAAATAGCGCCATCAGGCAGCATAAGAGAGAAAGCTTTTGCCATCGTCCATTGCGGGAAGGGCGAAGTAATCCGCCAGTGTCTGGCCAATATCGGCAAACGTATCGCGTGCGCCCATCGGCCCTGGCGCGAACCCCGCGCCGCTGACCATCACAGGAATGTATTCGCGCGTGTGCTCAGTACCTTCCCAGCTTGGGTCGCAGCCGTGATCCGCGGTAAGAATCAGCAGATCGTCACTGTTCAACGCAGCCAGCAGCTCCGGCAGGCGAGCGTCAAAGTGCTCAAGGGCGGCCGCGTAGCCCGGCACGTCACGGCGATGGCCGTAGACCGAGTCGAAATCGACAAAGTTGGTCATGATCATGGTCGGGCGGTCGCTGGTTTCAGCAGCGGTGCGCGCCACTTCACTTAACGTCGCATCCATCAGCGCATCGTGACCGCTGGCTTTGACCTTGTGGGTAATGCCGCAGTGGGCGTAGATATCGGCAATCTTGCCAATCGATACCATTTCACCACCGGCATCGGCGAGCTTTTGCAGTACCGTGGGCGAAGGCGGCTCTATGCTGTAATCGCGACGGTTACCGGTACGCGCAAAGCTTGCGCTGTCTTCACCTATAAACGGGCGGGCAATTACCCGGCCGATATTGTAAGGCTCCAGCAGCTCACGCACGGTTTCGCACAGCGCGTAAAGGCGATCCAGGCCAAAGTGCTCTTCGTGAGCGGCAATCTGGAAGACCGAATCCGCTGAGGTATACACAATCGGTTTGCCGGTTTGCACATGCTCATCACCCAGCCGGGCGATGATCTCGGTGCCTGAAGCATGGCAGTTGCCGATTACGCCGGGCAGGTCGGCTGCCTGAACAATCTTGTCCAGTAGCTCTTGTGGAAAGCTTTCGGTCTTATCGCTGAAATAACCCCAGTCAAAACGTACCGGCACGCCAGCGATTTCCCAGTGGCCGGACGGGGTGTCCTTGCCGCTGGAAATTTCCTGGGCGTGGGCGTAGGCGCCTTCAAGCACCTCGGGGAGGGCAACGCCTTCGGCAACCGTGCCGGTGCTATCCCGGTGGGCATGAAACAGGCCAAGTTTGGCCATGTTGGGCAGCTTCAAGGGGCCTGAGCGTTCAGCCGTATCGGCGTCGCCACGCGCGCAGGCGGCAGCGATATGGCCCAAGGTGTCCGAGCCTTCATCGCCAAAGGCGGCAGCATCGGCAGCGCTGCCAATGCCGAAGGAGTCTAGTACCAGCACAATTGCACGTTTCATGGCGTTTTCCTCGTCAGGCGGTGCTCATTAAAGCGCTTCACCGCGATAGGCTTCCTGGAGCAGTGAATCAATCGTCGCTTCGCCCGTGCCAATGGTGATGGCAGCACGCAGCTGGGCAGCGGCGCGGTCAGCCTCTTCAGCGCTACGCGCGTGAACGAAGGCTAGCGGCTGCTGGCTATCCACTTGGGTGCCCAGCTCGGCAATCGCACTAAAGCCCACGCTATGATCGATACTGGCGTCGTTACGCAGGCGGCCACCGCCCAGCTCGACCACGCTCATGCCCACAGCGCGGGTATCGATGCGCAGCACATTGCCCGACTGCTCGGCATATACGGGTTTGACCACGTTGGCTTTGGCAAGGTAGCTGTCAGAGCGCTCCATAAAGTCACCCGGGCCGCCCAGCTCACGTACCATGCGCGCGAATACTTCGGCTGCGGCACCTGAGGTCAGGGCTTTTTCAAGCTGGCTCAGAGCATCTTCACGGCTCTTGGCCAGTTTGCCCGCCATAAGCATTTCAACCGCCAGCTCACGCGTGACCTGCATTACGCGGCTGTTGGGACGCTCACCGCGTAGCAGTTCCAGCGTTTCGACGATTTCAACCGCGTTGCCTGCGCACGGTGCCAGCGGCTGGCTCATGTCAGTCAATAGGGCTGTCGTCGGCGTACCGGCCTGGGTGGCGACCGAGGCGATGCTTTTGGCAAGCTCGTGGGATTTTTCGGTGGTGGGCATAAACGCGCCACTGCCGACTTTGACATCCATGACCAGCGCATCAAGGCCGGAAGCAAGCTTCTTACCCAGAATGGACGCGGTGATTAGCGGAATGGACTCAACCGTAGCGGTAACGTCACGCACGCCGTAAATGCGCTTATCCGCCGGTGCCAGGTTGCCGGTCTGGCCGATGATCGCCACACCAGTGGACTTCACCACATCGCTGAAGCGCTCAGGAGCCGGGTAGGGGTCGTAGCCGGGGATCGACTCAAGCTTGTCCAGCGTACCGCCGGTGTGGCCAAGGCCACGGCCTGAAATCATCGGTACAAAGGCGCCACACGCCGCGACCCACGGGCCGAGTACCAGAGACACCAGATCACCCACGCCGCCGGTGGAGTGCTTATCGACCACTGGGCCGGGCAGGTTTAAGGAGTCCCACTGCATGACGTGGCCGGAGTCACGCGTGGCGGTGGTTAGGGCTACGACTTCCTCACGGCTCATGCCGTTAAGAAATACCGCCATGGTGAAGGCGCCAATCTGAGCATCGCTGATACGGTCATCGGCAATGCCCTGGACAAACGTTTTGATGTCCGCTGCTGCCAGCGGGTTGCCATCGCGTTTTTCGCGAATTAATTCCTGTGGGAGCATATTAGTAGCCTTCCTGTGGTGCTGCGCTTTCTACGCCGCCCAGTGTGTTTAATAAATTGGCTAAAAGACTCGATGCACCAAAGCGAAAATGTGCCGGTGTTATCCATGCACTGCCCATGATGTTGCTTGCCAGTGCCAAGTACTCAGCGGCTTCTTCTGTGGTGCGCACGCCGCCTGCGGCTTTAAAGCCCACGTCTTTACCGCTTGCTTTAATCGCGTTCAGCATAATTTCGGCGGCTTCCAGCGTGGCGTTGGTGGCCACTTTGCCGGTAGAGGTTTTAATAAAGTCGGCGCCGCCTTCAATAGCAAGCTCGCTAGCACGTTTGATAAGCGCTGGGTCTTTGAGTTCGCCTGACTCGATAATGACTTTTAACAGGGCCTGGTCTGCGCAGGCGGCTTTACACATTTCAACCAGCTCAAGGCCGGTTTCTTCGTCACCTGCCATCAGCGTGCGGTAGGGGAACACCACATCGACTTCGTGGGCGCCAGAGGCAACGGCATCGCGGGTTTCACGGGCAGCCGCCATAATGTCATCGCCGCCATTCGGGAAGTTGGTGACGGTCGCGATTTTTACCAGCTCGTTGAGTTTGTGGGCAGTTAGCGCACGCTGAGCGGTAACAATAAACTGCGGATAGACGCAAACGGCGGCCGGGTTGCCGTAAGGCGTTTTAAGCTGCTGGCAAAGCGCTTCAATCGTGCTGTCGGTGTCGCTGTCATTCAGGCTGGTCAAATCCATTAAGCTCAGCGCTTGGCGGGCGGCCTGGATGGCGTGGGGAGAGGCTGTCGCGGTCATTGGATTCTCACAAAATTGATAAAAGACAAAACGGGCACTGTGAGATCAAACAGCAGCGCCCGTTGCATGGTGTCGTACTCGCTGCGTTATGTCGTAATACTGCTCAGCGAGATGAAGAAGCCAGCGATAGTGGCTGACATTAAATTGGACAGTGTACCGGCCAGAACGGCTTTGCCCCCAAAGCGGGCAATTTCAGCGCGACGGCTCGGTGCAATACTGCCTAAACCGCCCAACAAAATAGCGATTGAGGACAGGTTGGCAAAGCCGCACAGGGCGAAAGACAAGAAGGCCGTGGTATGAGGCGTCATTAATTGACCCGTCGCGGCAACCACCTGCTCCCCATCAATGTAGGGGGCCAGGTTAATAAAAGCGACGAACTCATTAACCACTAGCTTCTGGCCAATAAAGGAGCCCGCAACGGTGGCTTCAGCCCATGGCACGCCCAGCATGAAAGCCAGCGGGGCAAACAGCCAGCCCAGGATCATTTCAAGGCTCAGCGACTCAAATCCAAACCAGCCGCCAACGCCTCCTAAAATACCGTTGATCAGTGCGATCAAGGCAATAAAGGCCAGCAGCATGGCGCCAACATTGGCCGCAAGCATCAGGCCAGAGGTAGCGCCTGAGGCAGCAGCATCCAGCACATTGGCGGGTTTGTTTTCCTGCTCTTGAAGCTCTTCCTCGACTTTAGAGATGCTGTCGCTGTCAGTCGCGTCCTGGGTTTCCGGCATGATCAGCTTGGCGAACAGCAGCCCCCCCGGGGCTGCCATAAACGACGCTGCGACCAGATACCCCATGGGAATGCCCAGCTGCGCGTAACCGGCAAGTACCGAACCCGCTACCGAAGCAAGGCCGCCGCACATAACGGCAAACAGCTGCGAGGGCGTCATGCGAGCAATAAACGGGCGTACCACCAGCGGCGCTTCGGTTTGGCCTACGAAGATATTGGCGGTCGCAGAAAGCGACTCCGTACGCGACGTGCCGAGCGCTTTTTGCAGCCCGCCACCCAGAATACGAATCACCCACTGCATGATGCCCATGTAGTAAAGCACGGCGATCAGCGAGGAGAAGAAGATAATGACCGGCAGGACCTTGATCGCGAAGATAAAGCCAACATTATCAACATCAGCCAGACCACCAAACAGAAAGCCAATACCGTCGTTGGCATAAACCAGTACCTGGCTTACTCCCATGGAAATGGTTTGCAAAAAGGTTTGTCCAAACGGCACATAGAGGACAAACGCCCCGATGGCTGCCTGGATACCAAAAGCGCCCAGCACGGTACGCAAGCGAATTGACTTACGGTCGTAAGAAAAAATCAGAGCGATGGCCACCAGAGTGACCATGCCAACCAAGCTCATAAGGAGGGTCATATGGGAATCCTTTGAGTCCGCTAAGGGGGCTCGTTTAAAGTAAGTTGAGCCTGCTTAAAGTATGTTGAGCTTGATAGAGTAAATCATCGCGTTTTGATAAGCATTCGGCGTGCCGAGCTTATTCTCCGAGTAGCGATACTGAACGCCCGTTGTGATCAAATCGCTGGGGTGCCACCAAAGGCTCAGCGCGCCGTTGGTGCCTACGCTTCCGGCTTTGCCACCTACATAGTTCTGTTCCAGGTAGTCACTGTCGCGGCCAAACGTTTGCTCGTGCCAGTTGGTGACGCTGAAGTTTTGATTAAGGGCGGCGAAGTCATAGCCCGCGACCCAGCCAGCCATGTAGCCGTTCATGCCAGTATAGCTTTCGCTCTGAACGCGTGCTGCGCCAATAAAGGGTTTAAACCATAAACCGTTGGCGAACGTGGTGCGGTAGCCCAGGCCCAGGATTTGGTCTTGTTCGCGGCTGTTATAGCCGTAGTCACGGAAGTCGTACACGTGGGCGTACAGCGACAGCGGGGTATCCCCCAGGTAAATGTGTGACGTTACCTTGCCTGCCGTGCGGAAGTTATCTTTACCGCCGCTTGATTCATCGAACTGGTCGTTGGTCGGGTTTTCGAAATCAAAGAAACCGTAGAACTCGCCCCAGCTAAAGCCCGCGCCGCCTTCTATCTCTACGTAGGTGAAGTCACTTTTTGCCGCGTTGGAGGCCGTGCGGCGCTCGGTACCGTTAGACCAGTCGAGGTAGTTAACCGAGACATTGGCAAAGGACCAAAGAGGTGTCGTCGGCTGGGGCGGCGCATCGGCAGCTATTGCCGGTGTTGCCAGTGCCAAGCCAGCGGCTAAAACGCCAACGCTGGTGGTGAATGAAAACGTACGCATTGAGATCGGAGCAGTCATGTAAGCCTCAAGAGGGGTTGCCACAGTTTGGCCGTCGTTAGAATTATGTGGGCTGGCGGAAATGTTATAATTATAACATTGCATGTTATTTTTTTAACGCCCATTTGCAATAAACTCACACCAACGCTTATTGGATGCTGCTACCGGGGTATCGCAGGAGGGCTTGCATGTTCCAGACGTTAAGCTTGCGGCTTTAATGTCACGGCCATAGGCTAAGCACGCCGTTGGGTAACAAGGGTCATGGCACCCGCCATGCACGACACATTATAAAGTGAATAATAACGGTAATGAGGAGACGCCTGGTATGAGCGACCGTAGCGCCCAGCGGTTGGCATTGCTTCAGGAAACGCTTGCCGGTGGTGGTACGTTGCATTTACGTGACGCCGCTAGTTTATGCGGTGTTTCAGAAATGACCATACGCCGCGACCTTTCAACGCAGCCTTCTGCGTTAACGCTGCTGGGCGGAAGGTTGGTAATGGCAAGTTACCCAAGTAACACTTCTGCGTACGATTTGGCGGAGCAGCAAGCCAACGACTATCCGTTAAAGCACTTGCTCTGCAAGCGGGCCGCAAGCTTTATTGAAGAGGGCGATACGCTGTTTATTGATTGCGGCTCAACGCTGGTGCCGCTTTTGGGGCAGCTGGGGAATTTTCATGAGCTAACGGTGGTGACCTATGCGTTAAATGTCGCCACGGCGGTATCGACGCTACCCAATGTGCGTTTGGTGCTATTGGGCGGGCTATTTTATGCGTCATCACAATCATTTGGCAGCGATGACATGCGCGCCGCCATTGAGCGTATCGGTATCAATAAGGCATTTATTTCCGCTGCTGGGGTTGATTGCACGCGAGGCGTTAGTTGTTTTCACTTTCATGAAGTAGCCCCCAAGCAGGCGGCTATTGCCTGTGCTTCGCAGCGCTTATTAGTAATCGACGCGAGTAAAATCGGCATGATTCGCCCCGCCTATTTCGCGTCATTGAACGATTTTGACATTGTTGTGACTAATGAGGGTGCTGCGCCCGCGTTATTTACCCATTTTACGGGGCGTGTGCTTACCCACCTTTCTGTTTCATCTACTTATGAACAACCGCGTTAAGAGGGTGCGGCTAGGTGCGTCAAATCGTCGCTTTGATTCGTTGCCTGGATCAAAGGAAGATACGCCGGTTAGAGCGGGCTTCCTTCATGTTAGGATGTCGGTTCAATCCGCTACCTGCTTCTAATCCCGGTAGCGCATGTTTTTCCCGGAGCACAGGCAGTACCTTTGGCAGAGTGTTTTGGGAAGAGTATGGGGTGTTAGTTAGCTGACATATGGCATATCGTTTGGCTTGCTGTTTGACGGCTAGTTTTGTAACGCAACTCTGACGAGATCGCACCATGCAACAACCTTCCTACTGGCGCAGGTCAGGCACTCTGGTGCTCATTGCGCTGTGCTTGCTGCTTGCAGGCTGTAGCTCGGCCTTGATGGACCCAAAAGGTGTCGTTGGTGAAACCCAGCGTTCACTGATCCTGAGTTCATTTGGCTTGATGCTGATCGTGGTCATCCCCGTTATTGTTATGACGATAGTGTTTGGCTGGTACTATCGCCGTAGCAATACGATGGCTGAATACCTTCCTGACTGGGCGCACTCTAACTGGATCGAGGGCATTGTTTGGCTAGTTCCTGTCGTAATTGTCGCTATTTTGGGCGTAATTACCTGGAAAAGTTCACACGACCTTGACCCCCATCGCGCACTTGAAAGTGATACACCTGAGCTTGAAATTCAGGTCGTGGCACTTGATTGGAAATGGCTGTTCATTTATCCCGAGCAAGGTATTGCAACGGTAAATGAAGTGGCATTCCCGGTTGATACGCCCGTCCGCTTCCGAGTGAGCTCCGGTTCGGTGATGAACTCTTTCTTCATTCCTCGACTAGGCAGCCAGATTTATGCCATGGCAGGAATGGATAATGACGTTTATCTCGAAGCTAATGAGATCGGTACCTATAGCGGTCGTTCGACCAACTATAGCGGTGCAGGTTTCTCTGGAATGATCTTCGATGCTCACGCGACATCAGATGAAGACTTTGATGCGTGGGTAGAAGAGGTTCGGCAGTCACCACAAACGCTGACCTACCCAGAAGGCTACTCACAATTGGCTGAGCGCTCTTCGTTCAACCCCGTTGAGTACTTCGCAAGTGTTACACCTGAGTTCTATGAGCGTCTGGTCTCCAGCTTCCGTACTGGCAGCGATCCTGAAACCGACACTCAAGATGCGCCTCGCGCACCAGCTATCGATAGCAATGAAGCCTATCAAACGACCGACAACCAAGCGAGTGGCGAGGCTGAAGAAGGCCAACCTGTGAGCAATGAGGCGGGAGAGTAACCGTGTTCGGTAAATTAACCCTAGAAGCAATTCCCCTTCACGAACCCATTCTGGTTCTTGCGGGTCTCGTGGGGATTCTAGGCGGCGCGGCATTGTTAGGCGCGCTGACCTATTTCCGTAAGTGGGGCTGGCTATGGAACGAGTGGTTCACCTCCGTTGACCATAAAAAGCTCGGTATCATGTATTTCATCGTGGCGCTTATCATGCTGCTGCGCGGTTTTGCTGATGCCTTGATGATGCGTGTGCAGCAGGCGGTCGCTGCAGGTGGTTCGATGGGCATTTTGCCGCCTGACCACTACGACCAGATCTTTACCGCCCACGGCGTTATCATGATCTTCTTCGTGGCCATGCCTATGGTTATCGGCCTGATGAACCTGGTTGTTCCGTTACAGATCGGTGCGCGCGATGTTGCGTTCCCGTTCCTGAACAACCTGAGTTTCTGGCTGTTCGCGGTTTCGGCGCTGCTGGTCAACATTTCTCTGTTCGTGGGTGAGTTCGCTACCACAGGTTGGTTGGCTTACGCGCCGTTATCGGGGATAGAGTACAGTCCTGGGGTAGGGGTCGATTACTGGATATGGGCGTTGCAGATATCCGGGATAGGTACCACGTTAACGGGTATTAACTTCTTCGTTACTATCCTGAAAATGCGTACCAAGGGCATGACTATGTTCCGCATGCCGATCTTTACCTGGACGTCGCTGTGCGCCAACGTACTGATCATTGCCTCTTTCCCGATTTTGACCGCTACTATTGCCATGCTGACGCTGGATCGTTACCTGGGGATGAATTTCTTCACGAACGATATGGGCGGCAACATGATGATGTACGTCAACCTTATCTGGGCGTGGGGTCACCCTGAGGTTTACATTCTGATTCTGCCGGCCTTCGGTGTGTTTTCAGAAGTTATCGCGACCTTTGCACGCAAGCGTCTGTTCGGTTACCACACCATGGTATGGGCAACGATCGCGATCACGATCCTGTCATTCATCGTTTGGTTGCACCACTTCTTTACCATGGGCGCAGGCGCCAACGTCAATGCCTTCTTCGGCATCATGACAATGATCATCGCCGTACCGACTGGGGTGAAAGTCTTTAACTGGCTGTTCACTATCTTCCGTGGACGCTTGGAAATGACCTCGCCGACGCTCTGGACGCTGGGTTTTATTATCACCTTCGTCCTCGGTGGTATGACAGGCGTTATGCTGGCGCTGCCGGCGGCAAACTTCGTGCTGCACAACAGTCTGTTCGTTATTGCCCACTTCCATAACGTTATCGTTGGTGGCGTGGTCTTCGGCATGATGGCGGGTCTGACCTACTGGTTCCCGAAAGCCTTTGGCTTCACGCTTGACGAGAAGTGGGGCAAGCGCTCGTTCTGGTTCTGGGTGTCAGGTTTCTACGTGGCATTCATGCCGCTATACGTACTGAGCTTCTACGGTGCTGTGCGCCGCATGAACTCATACCCGAACGCTGAGTGGCAGCCCTGGTTTATCGTTGCCTTGGTCGGTGCTCTGCTGATTGCTGCGGGTATCGCTTGTACGCTCATCCAGTTCTACGTAAGCGTGCGTAACCGCGATAAGTATGCGGACGTGACTGGCGACCCATGGGATGCTCGTACGTTGGAGTGGTCAACTTCATCGCCGCCCCCGTTCTACAACTTTGCGCGTCTGCCCGTCGTTGGTGATATCGACAGCTTCTGGTCACAAAAGCAGCGTGGCAACGAGCAGTTGGACAATGCGCCTTACACGGATATCCATATGCCGAGGAACACGGTGGCCGGACCTGTCATCAGTGTCTTTGCGATGATCTTTGGTTTCGCCATGGTATGGCACATCTGGTGGCTAGCTGGGTTCAGTGCAATCGGCATGCTGGTGAGCTTCCTGATGCGGGTATCTAACGACGATATCGATTACTACGTGCCAGCTGCAGAGGTCGAGCGAATCGAACGTGCTCATCAACAACGTGTGGAGGCCCAGGCGTAATGGCTACTGAATCCCTACATCACGATGCCCATGCTGAAGAGCATGAGCACCACGATGCCGGTCCTACCAAGGTATTTGGTTTCTGGGTCTACCTAATGAGCGACTTAGTGATCTTCGGAACACTATTCGCCACCTACGCCGTGCTCATGAGGGGCACGGCAGGCGGGCCGACCGGTGCGGATATTTTTGAACTACCTTTGATTCTCTTCGGCACCTTTGCACTGCTGATCAGTAGTTTCACCTTCGGCATGGGCGTTCTGGCAATGAATGCCAATCGCGTCGGCCAGGTGAAACTGTGGCTGGGCATTACGTTCGTGTTGGGCCTGATGTTCCTGGGCATGGAAATCTATGAGTTCCATCACTTTATCCATGAGGGATGGGGCCCGGATCGCAGCGCCTTCCTGTCAGCGTTCTTTACACTGGTAGGTACCCACGGTCTGCACGTAATGTTCGGTATGATCTGGATTCTGGTCATGCTGGTTCAGTTGTCGACTAAAGGTCTGAATGATAAAACGCGTCCGCGTATCCTGTGCTTGAGCTTGTTCTGGCACTTCCTGGATATCGTCTGGATCTGTGTCTTCTCCTTCGTCTACTTGATGGGAGTGCTGGTATGAGTTCTTCTAGCCAACCGTCCGGTCACGGCACCGTAAAGTCCTATGTAACGGGTCTTGTGCTGTCGTTAGTCCTGACTGTCATTCCATTTGGCGCGGTTATGCTGGGTTCGTTCAGCTTACCCGTGAACGTGGGAATCATCACTGTGACGGCCGTTTTACAGGTGCTGGTTCAGCTTGTGATGTTCATGCACTTGGACTTCAAGACTGAAGATGGCTGGAACATGCTTTCCTTCGTCTTTACGGTGCTGATTCTCGGCCTAGTGGTAGGAGGTTCGCTGTGGATCATGCAGCATCTACATCTCAACATGATGATCGGCTAACCAGCATGCCCAATCGGTGGCACGATCTGCTTGAGCTAACCAAGCCAGGAATCATTGGCGGCAATCTCATTGCCGCCCTTGGCGGCTACTTTCTAGCCGCGCACGGTGAATTCGATCTGGTGACGTTTGCTTCGGTCATGTTGGGGATCGCGTTAGTGATCGCCTCAGGCTGTGCCTGTAACAACGTGATTGATAGGGATATTGATGCTCTGATGGCGCGCACGCGCCATCGTCCTCTGGTTAGGGGAAGCGTCTCTATCACGCAAGCATTGGGCTTGTCGGCGTTTCTGGGTATCAGTGGTGTGGTCTGCCTGGCATTGGGCACCAACGGGTTGACGGTGGCCTTGGCTGTTATCGGATGGGGCGTGTATGTGGGGGTGTATAGCCTCTATATGAAGCGCAACTCCGAATACGGCACCGTGGTAGGTAGCTTGTCAGGCGCTATGCCGCCCGTGATTGGGTACTGCGCCGTGACGGGTACCTTTGACAGTGGGGCGATGGTTCTGCTGTTGATCTTCTGCCTCTGGCAGATGCCGCACTCCTATGCCATTGCGATTTTCCGCTATGCCGATTACCAGCGCGCTTCGATTCCCGTTCTGCCTGTTGTTCACGGGATCAAGCGCGCAAAGCATCACATCCTTGGCTACATTGTGGCGTTTATTCCCGCCTCATTGGCTTTGGTACTGGCGAGTCAGGCGGGTACTGGCTACCTGTGTGTCGCTCTGACCATGGGGGGCTACTGGCTCTACCTGGCTATCTGCGGCTACCGGCTGGATGATGATGTACGCTGGGCCAAACGCGTATTTGGTGTATCGATTTTGACCATCACCGCGATGAGCCTGGTGATTGTGTTGGAATCCATGGTGCCAATGTGGACGTGATTGATCCACGCCGCTAAATGGTTGAATTAGAAAAGCCCCGGGCAGTTAAACTGGCCGGGGTTTTTTCTTGTCTTAAAGCTTACTTATCATTTTATCATTGGTCGCACCTGCGAAGCTTATCAGGTGCGATGACGGGTTTACGCTTCTCGCTGGCTTGCCTGAATAGCGGTCAGCGCGATGGTGTAGACGATATCATCCACCAGCGCGCCTCGGGAAAGGTCATTCACTGGCTTGTTTAAGCCTTGCAGCATGGGGCCAACGCTGACTACGCGGGCACTACGCTGCACCGCTTTGTAGGTCGTATTGCCGGTATTCAGGTCCGGGAATACAAAGACGGTGGCGCGGCCCGCTACGGGCGAATCCGGCGCTTTCTGCTTACCCACGCTCTCAATGGCGGCTGCATCGTACTGAAGCGGGCCATCGATCAATAAGTGCGGGGCACGCTCTTTGGCGATGCGCGTAGCTTCACGCACTTTATCGACATCCGCACCGGTGCCTGAATCTCCCGTTGAGTAGCTGATCATGGCCACGCGCGGCTCAATGCCAAACGCTTCTGCGGAGCGGGCGCTTTGCAGGGCTATTTCAGCCAGCGTTTCGGCATCCGGGTCCGGGTTCACCGCACAATCGCCATACACCACTACCTGCTCGGGCAGCAGCATAAAGAAGATTGACGATACCTGGCTATATTCTGGCGCGGTTTTTATCAGCTGAAACGCCGGGCGCACGGTGTTAGCGGTGGTGTGGATAGCACCCGAGACAAGGCCATCGACTTCATCCAACTGAAGCATCATGGTGCCAAGCACCACGTTATCCTGTAGCTGGGCCTCAGCGGTGAGTTCGTTAAGCTTGCCACGCCGACGTTCTACCATGGGCGCAATATAGTGGGCACGCGTGCTTTCGGGGTCGATAATCGTCAACTCGTCGGGCAGTGCTAAACCGCGGTTACGCGCCACTTCCTCGATGTTCTCACGACTGCCCAACAGTACGCAGTTGGCAATGCCGCGCCGCTGACAAATAATGGCCGCCTCCACCGTGCGGGGTTCATCGCCTTCCGGCAGTACGATCCGTTTTTTTGCGTGCTGAGCCTGTTTGACCAACTGATAGCGAAACGCCGAAGGAGATAAGCGCCGTGCATAGCCGTGGCTTAACTTGTCTTTGAGCCATTCAAGGTCGATATGGGCAGCGACAAAGCGCGCCACCTGCTCGGCACGCTCGAAATCATCAACGGGGATTTCGCTGCTAAGCTGGCTCAAGTTTTGAGCCGTGGTCAGACTGTCGGTTTCAACCGCCAGCACGGGCAGGCCGGTTCTAAGCGCTGGGCGACACATCTCAATCATATTGTCGTTAGGCAAAAAACCGTTGGTCAGCAATATGCCCGCCAACTGAGTGCCGTTCATGGTAGCGAGGGCGGACGCCAGCACGACGTCGTCACGGTCGCCAGAAGCCACCACCAGACTGCCGGGTGTAAAGATATGCAGCGCATTCGCCGCGCTACGCGCACACAGGCTTGTCGACATTACCCGGCGGCTTGCCGCATCGCCTTCATTCAGCACCTTGGCACTTAGTGCCCGTGCCACGTCCAGCGTGCGGGGCGCATTGAGTGTTTTGCTGTAAGGCACGATGCCGATTAGGTGAAAACTGTCGGTGGCTAGTGACGGTGAATAGCCGCGAAGCTCGTTAAGCACCGACTCTTCAAGCTGCGGTTTAATGGTGCCCGGCGCTGCCGAAAGGTCATCTTCCTGGCCGTAAGGCAGGTTCTTCATGCGCATCAGGATGCCGCCCAACGTGCGGGTCGAGCTAACCCCGCCAAAGCTTCTGGCGTGCATATCCAGCTCTTCAGCAAGTGCCTGTGGCTCGTTTAAATCCCCGGTGCCCACCAGAATGATTCGGGCATTAAGTGCATGCGCCAGTTGAGCATTGGTTTGCGTCGCGTACGTGGTGTACTGGGTAGGCACTACGCCTTCCACTACGACTAAATCCAGCGCATTACCGTCCCGCTCAGCCTGTTGCATTACCTGCTCATAAAGCTCGACCACATTTTCCATTAGCTCATCGGTTTGGTCATCGCGCAGCAGGCGCTCCAGCCGGGCTTGTGAGATCGGCGAAGGCGGGCGCAGGTTGAGCGTGCGAGACACCAGTGCCGTTGAGCGATCAAGGCCCGGGCCGTTCAGCTCTTTTTGCATAAACGGCTTCAAAAACCCGGCTTTAAGGCCAATGGTGTCGAGCGCCTGAATCAAGCCTAAACAGGCTGAGGTTAATCCGGCCCCCATGCTTGTGGGCACCAGAAGAATGGCTTGAGGTTGAGAGGGGGACGAGCTCATGCTTGGGCCTCCAGGCATTGACGTGTTTCCATCGCGATACGGCCTTCTTCGTCGGTAGGAATAACCCAGGCTTCGGGACCCTGGTGATTTGCCCTGTCCAGCTTGCCCTCTTTACCGCGAATCATCACGTCATTGCTCGCCTCATCAAGGGCAAAGCCAAAGTGAGGCAGTAGGCTGATAACGCGGCTGCGTACAAGAGGAGAGTTCTCGCCGATGCCACCGGTAAAAATGACGCCATCAAGCGTCGGCAGTGCGCAAGAGAGAGCAGCAAGCGACTTAGCAATGCGGTAGCAAAATACATCCAGCGCCAGCATGGCGCCTTCATGACCCTGCTCTGCTGCTTCCTCGACTTCACGCATATCGTTGGTTAAGCCAGAAAGCCCCAATAGCCCGCTTTGCTTATTCAGCACGTCATCAATCTTGTCCAGCGACCAGCCTAACTGACGGTGTAGGTGGGCGTGCAAGCCCGGGTCGACATCGCCGCTGCGCGTGCCCATCACCAGGCCTTCTAGGGGGGTAAGCCCCATGCTGGTGTCCAGGCTTCGGTTATTCCAAACCGCTGCGGTTGAGCAGCCGTTACCCAAGTGGGCTGTTAACCAACCGCCCGCACCACGAGAGCTAAGCTCGGCAGCCCGCTGGCTAACAAAGGCGTGGCTCGTGCCATGGAATCCGTAGCGACGAATGCCGTGCTCAGCGTAGAGGCTCTCTGGCAGGGCATAGCGGTAAGCTTTTACTGGGAGGGTTTGGTGAAACGCGGTATCGAATACCGCAACCTGAGGTAGTGCTGGGAATATCTTTTGGGTAGCGCTGATGCCTGCCAGGTTGGCAGGGTTATGCAGAGGTGCCAACGCGGCGGTGGCCTTAATCGCACTGATAACATCACTATCAATCAAAGCGGCCTGAGTAAACTTCTCTCCGCCATGAACAATGCGATGCCCAATAGCGCCCGGAATGCGTCCTTCCAGGCTGTTTAAAATGGCGTTGAGCACTTGAGTATGGTCAGCATTGGGGAGTGCATGGCTAAAGCTTCCCCCCGCGCTATTTATTCCTTTTAAACGGGCATCGGCGCTGCCTAAGCGCTCTGCCAAGCCTGCTAAGCGCGGGGCATCAGGGGCCGGATCGATCAGTGCGTATTTAATAGAGGATGAACCACAATTAATAACCAGCACCGGTGCATTCATAAAGAATCTACCAAAAGAGTAAAGGTTTAGTTTGTACGTTAGTGTGACAGGCGGCAAGGGGCATTAACGTAGGCGGATATTTGTTTAGCCATTCGACTCAAATCCGGGCATGCTTGGCGGTTAACGTTCTTTTGCTGCCTGGAGCCTATGACTACGTCCTCGTTACCCAACCACCTGCCGCGCCACTTGGCCATTTTGCTGCTAATGACCGTTGGCACCATGTTCGCTGCCAACCATGTATCGGCCAGGCTTGCCTTTGATAACGGTACAGGGTTACTGCTGGCCGTATTAACGCGTTCCGGGGTAGCCTGTTTGATCCTGCTCGCCCTTGTGATCGTTCAGAAGAAACGCTTCTGGCTGCCTTCGGGCACCTGGCCCTGGCAACTGGTGGTAGGCCTTCTTATCACCATTCAAAGTGTCAGCCTTTATTCAGCGGTTGCGCGGCTTCCTGTTGTTATTGCGCTACTGTTGGTCAATACCTTCCCCATTCAGTTAGCACTATTGAGTTGGGCGCTGGGCGGGCCGCGTCCGTCGCTTCGCAGTTGCCTTATTATGGGGACCATTTTAATCGGGCTGTTGGTCGTGCTGGATATTCCAGCGTGGCTTTCCAGTGCTGACAGTATGGGGCCGGAATGGGTCGCC
Source organism: Halomonas sp. AOP30-A1-24 (assembly GCF_052378165.1). NCBI lineage: Bacteria > Pseudomonadati > Pseudomonadota > Gammaproteobacteria > Oceanospirillales > Halomonadaceae > Halomonas > Halomonas sp. AOP30-A1-24. Next base: position 7,524 of record NZ_JBQSXL010000010.1, on the reverse strand, counting down.
GGTATTGGATTTGGGTTGCTGGCTGCGTTCGTTTTCGCCTGCGCGCTATGGGTTACCGAGCACCGTTTATCTCAGGTAGGCAGCACGCTGCGCAGTCTTTTAACCATGCAAGCCGTGTTTTTCGCCATGGTAATCGGTGGGGCTTTAGGTGTCGTGCCAGGTGGTATGAGCCTACCTGACAATAGCCAAGGCTGGGTGGGGTTGGGGCTTTTGGCGCTGCTTTACGCCACCGCGTTCTCGACACTGTTTATTTTTGTGCCGCGCCTGGATATGGCCCGCAACGCCCCGGTCATGAATATCGAACCTGTCGCCTCTTTGGTGATCGGTTATTTCGTATTAGGGCAAACGCTAAGCCCTGGCCAGTTATTGGGTGGGGCGGTCGTGGTGGGTGGTATTGTCGCACTTAGCCTATCCAAAGGGCGGTAAACGTTGCGTTCTTTTCGGACATGTACCACAATGAAGTTGTGTAAGGAAACACTGTTTTTTAACGGAGGTACATGACGATGAAGATGACCGTATTATCACTCACTTCTGCGGCACTCTTGGTCGGCGCGGGTGCATTCGCTGCATCAGCCCAGGCACAGCAATCATTTGGTCACCCTGAAGGTTACGTGGCGGGCGACGCCATGTTTTGGAACCTTGATCCTGACCGCGGTTCCTCACGTAACGACGTAGGCCTGCGTTTGCGCGGTGGTGCGCAGTTCAATGATTACTTCGCGCTCGAAGGGCATCTGGGTACCGGTGGCTCCGATGGTGATACCAAGCTGGATTACCTGGTAGGTGCTTACGCAAAAGGCATCGCGCCTATTACCCCCAATGCACGCCTGTATGGTCTGATCGGTGTCACTGAAGTGGATTTCGACCACGACAGTGAAAGCGGTTTCTCCTATGGCGCGGGCGGTGAAATTGATGTCGCCAACAATCTGGCCATCAGCGCTGATTACATGCGTTATCTGGACAAGTCTGCCTACGATTTCGATGCGGCAAGCGTGGGCTTAAAATACCGTTTTTAATGATTAACGCTTAAAACGCGTTAGTGGTTTATCCAACCCCAGGGCCTTTTGGCTCTGGGGTTTTTTATGAATTTTTTCTGGGTAGCCAAGGGCACTACTAAATAACGCTAATAAAGCAGAAGGGTGGCTCATTGTTAGCTTGCTAATCATTTGCTAAAATGCGCTATTCCATTAAGCATCTGCTGGCCACAAGCGCTCTGCGCGTACGTAGAAGGCGCGCAAAACAAAGAGTAAAACTCCATGTCCCCTGATCAAAAATTCGCCCGCTGGGTGAAGGTGGCGCTGGCTGCCTTTGCACTGCTGTTTATCTATTTCTTGATAGCTGACAGCTTCATGCCCATGACGCCCGAGGCCAGGGTAATGCGCCCGGTTGCCCGTGTGGCACCAGAGCTCAGCGCGCCAGTGAAAGAAGTGACCGTGCGTGACCATCAACAGGTTGCCAAAGGCGATGTGCTGTTTCGTCTGGACCCCGAGCCCTTTCAGCTTGCCCTTGATCAAGCGCGGCTAAACCGTGAGCAGGCTGAGCGCGAAAACACGCGCCTTGAAGCGGAGCTTGCCGCCGCACGGGCGGTGCTGGCCTCTGCCCAGGCAACGGCTGAGGAGCGCAGCAGCGAGCGGCGCCGTGGCGAAGCCCTGGTGGGGCGGCAGAGTATTTCACGCCAGCAGTACGAGCAGCAGGTAGCGGCTGAGCATACCGCCCTGGCAGAAGTGGCTTCCGCCGAGGCGAACATACAGAGCCTGGAAGTACAGCTAGGCGAGAACGGAAATACCAACCTGCGCTTGCGCCAAGCCGACAACGCACTTGAGAAAGCGCAGTTGGACGTCGAACGTACCGAAGTGCGGGCGGCAGAGTCAGGCCAGGTGACGAACTTGCAGCTTCAGGTGGGCGACTATGTTCAGGCGGGGCAGCCAGTGATCGCACTGGTGACTCAGAAGATGGATATCGTTGCCGACTTCCGTGAAAAAAGCCTACGCCACGTACTGCCCAGCGACTCGGCTGCGGTGATCTTCGATGCCATGCCAGGGCATATCTTTGAAGGGCAGGTCAGTGCTTTTGATGCTGGCGTGCGGGAAGGGCAACTGACCGCTGATGGGCAACTGGCGGATATTCCTACCTCTGACCGCTGGGTGCGCGATGCGCAGCGCTTGCGTATTCATATTGTCCTCAACGAACCCATTGCTGCGCTGCTGCCAAGCGGCGCCCGGGCAACGGTGCAACTGCTACCGGGGGAACATGCGCTGGCGCATCCCTTTGCATGGCTACAAACGCATCTGATCAGCTGGCTACATTATGTCTACTGATGCGGGTTCTACTACTGCAGGGCCCGTTGATACAAAACCGGCGGATGCCAGCACGTGGTCAATCAGTCGCGCGCTGCGTAGTTTTTTTAAGCGCACGCCCCGCCGTAGCGGCGCTGGCCCAGAGGCACCTGCCTATCATCGCCTGAGTGAGAATGCCCTGCGCCAGTGTTTGCGGGTGGCCGGTGGCGGCACGCTCGGATTTATTATCAGTCAGTTAATGGGTTGGAACTACGGCGTCTTCTTTACCGTTTTTCCGATGTTTTTGCTGGGTATGGTGCCCATTCTGAATATCAGCATTATTCGCCAGTTTTTAGGTAACGTATCGGTGAATGCGCTGGAAGTCAGCCTGGTGGTCGGCCTGCTTAAACATATGCCGGTGGTGATGACGCTGGTCGTGTTGGGTATGTTCCTGTTTCGGTTTAGCCTGATGGCAAAAGGCCCGCTGTTTCTGTTTGGGGCCAATGGCGTATTAACCTTAAGCATTCTGCTGCATTTTGCGAGCTACCCCAGCGTCGATCTAGCGGATTTGTTGGCCTCCAATTTTGTGGCCAGCGTGCTCGCCGTGTTCATCGCCATGCTGATGTACACACTTTTCCCCGACGTTGAGCCCCGCCAACCGCCGCCCAAAAGCACCAAGACGAAAGCGCAGATGCGCCATGAAACGTTGATGGGCGGCATTACCGCGACACTTTCCTTTGTCGTTTTTCAGGTGTTTGACCTGCAGGGGTCGCTCTCGGCACAAATGGCGACCATTCTGGTGCTGTTCGCGATGGGGTATGCCGGTGCACGTGTATCCGCTCGCAAACGCGCCATCGGCACGCTGTTGGGGTGTAACCTGGCGCTGATAATGCAGCTTCTGCTTTATACGCAAAGCAACCACTTCCTGCTGGCGATTGTGCTTTATTGGTTGGGGCTATTGCTGTTTGGGCGCGAACACATACTTGAAGGCGGCGGTTCAGGTATCGGGTTTGGCGGGATGACCACTTTAGGCATTTTGTTTGGTCAATCTTTAGGCCCCAGCCAGGACCTTGTCTATAGCGCCCTGTACCGTTTTTCATCCATGAGTGTGGCGCTGGTAGTAACGCTACTCGTCATGGCTTGCCTGCATTATCTGCTTAATCTTTGGGAGCCTACGCGACTACCCGAAAGTTAGCGTAACACGTCGACAACAGGGGCTTTCAGGCCCCTGTTTGCGTTTAACCCTTGAGTTTTTAAACCGCTTTACACTTCCTGATACAGCTGGCTTCCCGTTTGGCGAAATTTCTCCGCCTGCTCTTCCATACCGCGCTTAACCGACTCCGCGTCGTTAGTGCTTTCTGGCGTGCGGTCGCGGTAGGTGTCGCGTACTTCCTGGCTAATCTTCATTGAGCAGAACTTGGGCCCGCACATGGAGCAAAAATGGGCGACCTTCGCGGAATCCTTGGGCAAAGTTTCGTCATGGAATTCCCGCGCGGTGTCTGGGTCTAGCCCTAGGTTGAACTGATCTTCCCAGCGAAATTCAAACCGCGCCTTGGAAAGCGCATTATCACGCCGCTGTGCTGCCGGGTGGCCCTTGGCGAGATCCGCCGCGTGGGCGGCAATTTTGTAGGTAATAATACCGGTCTTTACGTCATCTTTGTTGGGCAGGCCTAGGTGCTCTTTCGGCGTGACGTAGCAGAGCATGGCACATCCAAACCAGCCGATCATCGCGGCCCCAATGCCCGAGGTAATATGGTCGTAGCCTGGTGCGATATCCGTGACCAGCGGGCCGAGTGTGTAGAAGGGCGCTTCATCGCAGTACTCCAGCTGCTTGTCCATGTTCTCTTTCACAAGGTGCATGGGCACGTGGCCGGGGCCTTCAATCATTACCTGCACGTCGTGCTTCCAGGCAATGTGGGTCAGCTCACCCAGGGTTTTAAGCTCGGCCATCTGCGCTTCGTCGTTGGCATCGGCGATAGAACCTGGGCGCAGGCCGTCACCTAATGAGAACGCCACATCGTACTGCTTGCAGATCTCGCAGATTTCCTCGAAGTGGGTATACAGAAAGCTCTCCTGATGATGATACAAACACCATTTGGCCATGATCGAGCCGCCGCGCGAGACGATGCCCGTCACCCGGTTGGCGGTCAGCGGCACATAGCGCAGCAAAACGCCTGCGTGAATGGTGAAGTAATCCACACCCTGTTCGGCCTGCTCAATCAACGTATCACGAAACACCTCCCAGGTCAGGTTTTCGGCCACGCCGTTGACCTTCTCCAGCGCTTGATAAATGGGCACCGTACCGATAGGCACTGGCGAGTTACGCAAAATCCATTCGCGGGTTTCGTGAATGTTCTGCCCGGTGGAGAGATCCATGATGGTATCCGCGCCCCAGCGAATCCCCCAGGTCATTTTGTCGACTTCTTCTTCAATCGACGAGGTAACGGCCGAGTTGCCCAGGTTGCCGTTAATTTTGACCAGAAAGTTACGCCCGATAATCATCGGCTCGCTTTCGGGGTGATTGATGTTATTGGGGATAATCGCCCGCCCACGAGCAACTTCATCGCGCACAAACTCCGGCGTAATTTCTTCTGGGATGCTGGCGCCGAAGCTCTGGCCGCGATGCTGGTGGCCCAAAATTCGCTCCACCTCGGCATTGCCCAGCGCTTGGCGGCGTTGATTCTCGCGCAGGGCGATAAACTCCATTTCCGGCGTGATAATCCCTTGGCGGGCATAGTGCAACTGGGTAACGTTCTTGCCTTCTTTTGCCCGGCGCGGCGTGCGTTTCAAATCAAAGCGCAGCTGGGCCAGCATGGGGTCGTTGGCGCGGCGTTTGCCGTACTCAGACGTATGGCCTTCTAAAAACTCGGTGTCGTCGCGCTCCTCAATCCACGCCCGGCGAAGCGCGGGAAGCCCACGGCGTAGATCAATCTGAGCGTTGGGGTCGGTGTAGGGGCCAGAGGTGTCGTACACCAGCAGCGGCGGGTTATGTTCATCCACGCTAGTCGTTTTGGTCGGCGAGAGACTGATTTCCCGAAACGGCACGCGGATATCCGGGCGCGAGCCTTCAAGATACACCTTGCGTGAACCGGGTAGTGGGGAAATCGCGGCGGCATCGACCTGGGCGGTTTCGGCTAGAAAGCGGGCTGTCTTCTGGGTAACGGTTTTGTTCACGGTTATATCCTTGTTATTGGAATTAATGGGAAAGGTCTAGGCCCATCTGCCAGAAGTCGATTTCCAAACGCGTGGCATCGCGGAAAATTTTGCTGAGCTCATTAAAGCGGGCAGGGGGGACGTCGGCGAGGCGAGCATCCAGCCATTCAAGCTCGGCTTGCATGGCCGCCTGAAACTCCTCGCTTTCGTACATCGCTATCCAGGCATCGAACGGGTTATCGCCGCCACGCACTGTGGAGGATTGCGCGTTCAGCCAGTTGGCAATCTCGCCATAGCCCACCAGGCAAGGGGCAAGTGCCACGTGTAAATCCAGCAGGTCGCCACGGTTGCCGGTATCCAGCACGTAGCGGGTGTAGGCCATGGTCGCCCGAGCTTCTTGTAGCTCGGCAAGTGCCTCCTCGGAAATACCCCACTCGCTACAAAACCCCACGTGCAAGCCCAGTTCCACATCCACAATGGTTTTTAAACCTTCATGGGCTTGGCGCAAATCGGCAAGCGTAGGGCTTTTGTAGGCGGCCAACGCATAGGCGCGAGCGAAGTGAATCAGAAACAGATAATCCTGCTTCAGGTAGTGGCGAAATGACGCTTCAGGCAGCGTAGCGTTGCCCAGCTGGCGCACAAAGTCGTGCTCAATGTAGGCGCGCCAATCGTCATGGCAGGCAGTGGTTAAATCAGTAAAGCGGTAGCCCATACATCCTCCGGTGGTGGTGATCCGAAGGGCAGGCGAAAAGATCGAGGAAATGGCACGGAAGGGTGGCGAGCGATTGTGGGAGAGAGCTAGCCGGCGCCATCGCTTGATCCCTACGCCGGTACCCGCGCTACATCAAAAGCAGCGCATTAGCCGGATCAGGTTCAGCGGGACCAGCGCTTGGCAGCAAAATTGCTACGCCCTGCGCCATCTCAGCCGGATTCACCGGCACCCCGTCAAGCATTCAACTCAGCGAGTCTAGGTGGCGGTGGAGGGAGATGCAAGGGGGCGGACGACGGTGCTACGTGTTAATTTGAATTGATTATGACGATTAATACTCATCATTACAGCGTGATGCGATCAGGAAGTACTGACATTGACCACCGATAACAAAACGGGCTGGGAAGCTTTCTATTGCGCCAATCAAACGCGAGCCGCCTCACCGCTATTACGCCGCGCCTTGGGGGATGAGTGCTTAGCCAAAGGTAACGGCCATGCTATCGATTTAGGATGTGGAGGCGGCATTGAAACCGCACTACTGCTGACGTCAGGGTGGAAGGTCTTGGCGATCGACAAAGCGCCCAATGCCATTGCGCGAGTTGAAACACTAAAACCTAAATTACTCGGCGCTGATTTGACGGTGATGACGTCGTGTTTCGAGGAATTGAAAGGCCTGCCATCGTCTGCCCTGATCCACGCCGGGCTAAGCCTACCGTTCTGCGAGCCAACGTACTTTTCCATACTGTGGAACATGATCCTTTCAGCGCTTGAGCCGGGAGGGTTATTTGTCGGGCACCTCTTCGGTAACCGGCATGATTGGGCCAAGCATCCAACAATGAGCTTTCACTCGAAGGATGCAGTAGAAGCCCTTTGCGGCGGTTTAGAGATCGAGCTTTTTCGCGAAAGTGAAGGAGAGGGCGGGCTGGTAATGCATCACTGGCATCGGTTTGATCTTATCTTGAGAAAGCATGCGGTTTGATTGAACCGGCTTGTTTAAAGCAGCGGCTGCCACGTGCCTTGATTTACTACAGGTGTTGCCTCACTTCGGCAGTCGTTATCGCAGCATGGAGCCCTGTCCCCTGAAAGCGAGTGAAGAAGCGAACCCTATAGCAATACGTTTTCTCGGTGCGAAAGCTATAGTGTTTTACCCGCAAGGTGGCCCGGACCCTATCCATTAGCTTTATGGGGGTATCCCTTTGTATTTATCTTAGTATGTATTTGTATACAGTATTATTGAGAATGGCAAATCGTGCCAGCATGCGAATTTTGGATAGACAGCCAAAATTTGCTTTGCTATCAATAGAATCAATGAGGTAGATTCGATCTAAGCGGCTAGATAGTTCTAATGAGCGCGCTGGCGCATTCATTGAGGTTATGCAGCCGGGTATA